>JADLEZ010000369.1 GCA_020845855.1 Burkholderiales bacterium | reverse complement strand
GTACTGCGAAATGGCCACCGACACCTGCGTCTGGCCGTTGCTGTCGAAGGTGGTCTCGCCCAGCACGCCGTTGTACTTGATGCCGCGGATGGCCTTGGCGAGCGCCTCCTTGTTCGGGGTCGCCGTGCCTTGCTGGCGCAGCGCGGCGACGATGATGCCGATCGCGTCGTAGGCGAACATCGAGTAGTGCGAGATCGGCTCGTTGAACTTGCGCGCGGCGTACGCGGCTTCCATGGCCTCCGACTTCGGGTTCTTCTGCGCCTCGCGCACGCCCGCGATGGTGCCTTCCGCGGCCGGGCCGGCGATCTCGATGAACTTCGGGTCGTAGATGCCGGAGATCCCGTACATCGGGATGTTCATGCCGATCTCCACCATCTGCTTGCGGACGATGCCGGCCTCGGTGATCACGCCGCCGAAATAGAGTCCCTCGGCGTTGAGCGCCTTGAGCCGGGTCAGCATCGGGCGGAAATCGGCGGTCCCCACCGGCGCCGCATCGGCGCCGAGGATCTTGCCGCCGGCACGCTCGAACAACTGCGTGAAGCTCAGCGTGTTCTGCTTGCCGTAGTCGCTGGTGTCCGAGACGATCACCAGCGTCTTGACCTTCTTCGTCTTCGCGAGCCACTCGGCGAGCGGCGCGTTCTCGGCAACCAGCGTCGGCGTCACCCGCGTCACGAAGCGCAGGCCCTGCTCGGTCACGCGCGGGCTGATCGCGCCCCAGACGATGAACGGCACGCCGGCGCGATCGAACACGGGCGTGGTGGCGAGCGCGACCGGGCTGTTCCAGTGCCCGATGGCGGCGACGACATCCGTATCGTTGATGAGCTTGAGCGCGGCGTTGACCCCGGTGGTCGGATCCGACGCATCGTCGAGCACGACGGTCTCGAGCTTGAACGGCAGGCCGGAGGCGTTGGCATGCTCCATCGCGAGGATGTAGCCGTTGCGCGCGGCGAGCCCGTGATGCGAGTTGCCGCCGCTCAGCGGACCGATGAAGCCGATCTTCAGCACCTTCTGTTGTGCGAACGCGGAACCGCCGAACGCCGTCATGCAAGCGGCACTCGCGGCCGTGGCGATGAATCTCCTGCGACTTGTAGACATGAACGACGCCCTCCTAAAGGGGTTGGTGCGGTGGTGAGCAGGCAACTTCCGCAAACCGGTAGTTCATCTCGGAATATGAACGCATTCATTGATCAAGGTCAAGGGGCGCATTGCGAAATGAGGGTTCATTAGCCGCTGACGCGCCCTTGTCCAAGGATGCGGCGTTCCGACCACTCGAACAGGCCGAAAACCGTACGTGGTCGCGCAGGAGGAGAAAGTCATGAAACTCTGGAAGCGGATCGCCTTCCTTACGGGCTTGTGCATGCTCGGGCTCGGCGTGGCCGGGCCGGCGGCGGCGCAGCAGGCTTACCCGGCCGGCGTGGTCAACGTGCTGGTGGGTGGTCCGGCGGGCGGTCCGGGGGACTTCGTCGCGCGCAACATCGTCGCCCATAACTTGCAGGAGGCATGGGGTCAGCCCGTCGTCACGCTGAATCAGGTCGGGGCGGGCGGCCTGATTGCCGCCAACACGGTGGCCAAGTCGGCGCCCGACGGGCGGCACATCCTCGTCGACACCACGTCGTTCGTGATCAATCCGACGCTGCACGCAGAAACGATCCCGTTCGACACCCTCAAGGACTTCGCCTTCGTCACGCTGCTGTTCACCCAGCATGTCGTGCTGGTTGCCCATGCCGAGGCGCCTTTCAACACCCTGCCCGAGTTGATCGCGTATGCCAAGGCGCACCCGGGCAAGGTCACCTACGCCACGCCGCTCCTGGGCTCCGCTTCGCATCTGGCCGGCGAGATGCTCAAGATCGAAGCGGGGATCGACATGCTGCACGTGTCGTACAAGGGAAGCGGGCCCGCCATGCTCGACCTCGTGGCTGGGCGTGTGGACACCATGTTCAACTCCTGGGCGGCCGTCCAGCCCTTCGTCGAGCAGGGCAAGATCAAGGTCATCGCCTTCGCCTCGAGCACCCGGCCGGCGGATCTGAAGCAGTACCCGGTGATCGCCGAGACGATTCCGGGATTCGGCGTCACCAGTTTCTTCGGGCTGATGGTGCGCTCGGGCACGCCGCGGCCGATCATCGACAAGATCCAGCGCGACATGGCGGCGGCCATGAAGAAACCGGAGGTCAGGGCGCAGCTCGAAAAGCAGGGCATGTACATCGTCGGCTCCACCCCGGACGAGTTCGACGCCTTCGTGCGGGCCGAGATCGTCAAGTGGGCGAAGGTGGTCAAGGCGGCGAAGATCAAGGTCAACTGACCGGTCGAGGGGGAAGACATGAAGCACTTGGCGCGATTCGCGGTTATCGCAGGCCTGTGCACGCTGATGCTCGGCGCGCCTCATCCGGCGGCGGCGCAAGCCTACCCGAATGGCGTGGTCCGCGTGGTCGTGGGCAGTGCACCCGGCGGCCTGGGAGATGTCGTCGCGCGTATCGTGGCGCATCAGCTGCAGGAGGCATGGGGTCAGCCGGTCGTCGTCCTGAACCAGGTGGGAGCGGGCGGGCAGATTGCCGCCAGCACGGTGGCCAAGTCGGCGCCCGACGGGCAGGACATCCTCCTCGACACCTCCACGTTCGTGATCCACCCGACGCTGCATGCGGCAACCATCCCTTACAACACGCTCCGGGATTTCGCTTTCGTCACCCAGCTCGTCAACCTGCCGATGGTGCTGATCGCCCATCCAGCCGCACCCTACAAGACGGTCGGCGAGCTGATCGCGTATGCGAAAGCGCAACCGGGCAAGGTAACCTGCGCCTCGCCGCTGCTGGGATCGGCCTCGCATCTCGCGGGCGAGATGCTCAAGATCGAGGCGGGGATCGACGTCATGATGGTGCCCTACAACGGCAGCCCCGCCGCGATGCTCGACCTCGTGGCCGGACGCGTAGACACCATGTTCAACGCCTACGCGTCGGCAAAGGCCCTGGCCGATCAGGGCAAGGTCAGGATTCTCGCCCTGGCCGCGAGCACGCGGCCGGCCGACATCAAGGAATACCCGCTGATCGCCGACACGATTCCGGGATTTGCCGTGGCGAGCTTTCTCGGGTTGATGGTACGCACCGGCACGCCGCGGCCGATCATCGACAAGATCCAGCGGGACGTCACGCGGGGCATCAACAAGCCGGAGGTCAAGGCGCAGCTCGAAAAGCTCGGCGCGCAGGTGGTCGGGTCCACGCCGGACGAGTTCGACGTTTACGTGCGTGCCGAGGTCGGCAAGTGGGCGAAGGTCATCAAGGCCAGCAACATCAAGACCGATTGATCACGCAACAGGACGCGGACTATGATGGAAGACGAACCGATCTACACGGTGCTCGATCCCGCCGGCGAGCAGCAGGAAGTGCCCACCGTTTCGCTGGCGGCGCGGCTCGAAAGCCTCGAGGGAAGCACGGTCTATTGCATCAGCCAGTTCATCGGCGGCGCGGATAGTTTTATGAAGAAGGTTGCCGATGCGCTGGCGAAGCGGGTCGCTGGCGTGAAGACGGTGTTCGTCCACAAGGCCACGGCTTTCATGGCCGACGACCCGGCGCTGTGGGACGAGATTGCGCACAAGGGCCACGCGGTCATCTACGGCTGCGCTGCCTGAGGGTCGTGTTCCATGTGGGGTGCCCACTGGACCATGGAGCTCGAAAAGCGCGGTGTTCCCGGCGTTTTCATCGTCGACCGGGGGTTCGAGGCGGACACGCAGATCACCTGCGACAAGGAGGGGATGCCGCAGCTTCGCCGGGTGCTCGTCCCGCATCCCTGCGGCGAGGTGAGCGACGCCGAGTTGCCGAACATCCTGCCGCAGTTGGTCGATGCCCTGACGCGGCCGCTCACCGAGGCCGAGCGCTCGCCGCCGCCGCTTGCGATCGAGCGGCCGGGACGCGTCGCGTTCGAGGGCACGCTCGCCGAGGTGAACCGGTTCTTCTGCAAGCGCGGCTGGTCGGACGGCCTGCCCATCATCCCGCCCACCGACAAAGCGGTGCGCGAGATGCTCGCGTGCACGAGCCATGCACCCGACGAGGTGGTGACGACCCGCATGCTTCCGGAGAGCTACACCGTCACCGTCGAGAAGGTTGCCGTCGTGGGGGTGATGGCAGGGTGTGAGCCGCGGGCGCTGCCCGTGCTGCTCGCGCTCGTCCAGGCGTTCGACAAGGATTGGTTCTCCTCCACGATCCGCTCCACGACCTCGCTCTGCTTCTCGGTGGTGGTCAACGGGCCGGCCGCGCGCAGGATCGGCATGAACGCGGGCGTCAACGCGCTCGGCTCCGGAACCGGCAACCAGGCGAACGCCACGATCGGCCGCTTCCTCAGGCTCGCCATCATCTGTCTCGGCGGCTCGCGCAGCGGCGTCAACGACATGAGCAGCATCGGCAATCCGGCCAAGTACAGCTTCGCGTTCGCCGAGAACGAGGAGCGCAGCCCCTGGGAGCCGTTCCACGTCGCGCAGGGCTACCAGCGCGAAGACAGCGTGGTTACCGTCATGACCGGCGGCTGGAGCCACAGCGGCCCCTTCGCCTGGCTGCAGGACGACGTGGAGCGCGGCATGGATTCCATGGCCGAGGCGATCGCCCAGTACGAGCTGCCGAGCGGCGCCATGTTCATCGTGGATCCGAGATCGGCGCGGCGCATCGCCGCGAAGGGCTACAGCAAGCAGGCGGCCGAGGCGTACATCCGCGCGCGCGCCACCAGAACGCGCGCGCAGTTCCAGTCCGATCATTTCTACGTGCCGATCATCGAGCCGGTCCTCATGGGACACGACTGGTACGGCAAAAAGGCCGTCTGGTCGCCCGACATCCTGAAGCTGCAGCCGCACGACCGCTTCCCGGTGTACCCGGAAGGGTCGATCCGGATCATCGTTGCCGGCGGCGAGACGAACGCCTTCGCGCAGGCATGGCAAATGTCGCGCCCGTCTTCGGCGCGGGTCGACGCGTGGCAGTGACGCACCGCGACGCGATCGTGATCGGCGGCGGGCCGGCGGGACTGTCGGCTGCGGCCGATCTCGCGCAGGCGGGCCGCGAGGTGTTGCTGCTCGAGAAGGAATCCTTCGGCGGCTGGGTGATGAACCTCGAGTGGGTGATGCACTACCCCGCGCAGGGCGAAAGGGTCACCGGCAATGAGCTTGCGGCGCGCATGATCGACCACGCGAAGGAAAGCGGCGTGCGCCTGCAGCACGGGGAGGTCGTCGAGGTCGAGTCGTACTCGCGCATGAAGGCAGTGACGTGCAGCGACGGCAAGGCCTACAGCGCTTCGGTCCTCGTGCTTGCCGGCGGCCTGCAGTCGAAGCCGCTGGGCGTGCCCGGCGAGCAGGCGCTCGCCGGCAAGGGGATGATCCACTGTGCGGCCTGCGACGCCGGCCTGTACACCGGGAAAACGGTTGCGGTCTGCGGCGGCGGCCGCGCCGGCCTGGTCGAGGCGATGCTGCTGGCGAAGCACGCCGCCAAGGTCTATGTGCTCGAGGCGGCGGCGCAACTGAGCGCGCCCGCGGCTATCAAGGAGCGCGCGCAGGCGCATCCGAAGCTCGACATCCGCTGCGCCGTGCGGCCGCTCGAAGTGCGCGGCGAGGGGTTCGTGACCGGACTGCAAATCGCAGAAGGGGAACGCAACGCGCTGCTGGCGGTGGACGGCGTTCTCGTGCACGTCGGCTTCGTTCCGGCGACGGCGTACTTGCGCGACGTGCTCGGGCTGGAGGAGGACGGGCACGTCGCGATCGGCGAAAACGGTACGACCCGCGTGAGGGGTATCTTCGCCGCCGGCGACATCCGGCGCGGCTCTCCGCGCTCGGTGGCCGCCGCCGTGAGCGACGGGGCGGCAGCCGCCGCGGCGGCACGACGCTACCTGGATGAGCTGAAGCAGTGAAACTTCACCGGCGCTACTCCGCCGCCATCCCGGCATCGCGGTATCGTTCGTGATTCCGGCTCACCATGATCGTCGGAACGGCCGGCCACATCGATCACGGTAAGACGGCGCTGATCCACGCGCTGACGGGTGTGGATACGGATCGCCTGCCGGAGGAAAAAAAGCGCGGGATCAGCATCGAGCTCGGCTATGCCTATCTCGACGCCGGCGGCGACCGCCGCATCGGCTTTGTCGACGTCCCGGGCCATGAGCGTTTGGTGCATACCATGCTGGCCGGCGCCACGGGGATCGACTTCGGCCTCCTGGTGGTGGCCGCGGACGATGGCGTGATGCCGCAGACGCGCGAGCATCTCGCCATCTTGTCCCTGCTGGGAATCGCGCGCGGTGTGGCGGTCGTGACGAAGACGGACCGCGTGGAAGCGCAGCGCGTGGAGGACGTAGGGAACCAGATCGCCGCACTGCTCGAAGGCACACCTCTGGCGGGCGCTCCGGTCGTGCCGGCTTCGGTGCGGACCGGTCGAGGACTGGCCGAGCTGAAGATCCGCCTTCTGGATGCCGCGTCGCGTGCTGCCGGCCGGCGCACGGACGACCGATGGTTTCGACTCGCCGTCGATCGTGCGTTTACGCTCAACGGAGTGGGAACGGTGGCAACGGGCACGGTGCACGCGGGGTGCGTGTCCGTCGGCGAGGAACTGCTGCTCATGCCGGGCTCGATTCGGGTTCGCGTGCGCAGCCTGCATGCTCAGAGCCGCGCGGTGCGAAGCGCGAGCGCCGGCGAGCGCTGCGGCATCGCGCTCGCCGGATTGGCGCGCGAGCAGGTCAAGCGCGGGCAGTGGCTGGTGGCGCCGGCGGCGGCCTTGGCGACTGATCGTCTGGACGCGAGCCTGGTGCTGTGGCGGGCCGAGGAGCGGACCTTGCGTACCGGAGCGCCGATACGCGCCCACATCGGTACGGCATCGGCGCTCGGCACTGTCGCCATACTCGACGGCGAATTCGTCGAGCCTCGCGCATCGGCGCGCGTGCAACTCGTGTTGCGCTCGTCGATATGTGCGTGGCACGGCGACCGCGTCGTCTTGCGCGATGCCTCGGGCAGCCGCACGATCGCCGGCGGTATCGTGCTGGACCCGTTCGGACAAAAGCGGTGCCGGCGCACACCCCAGCGCCTGGCCGAGCTCGACGCGCTGGCATTGTCCGACGTGTCGGCGCGTGCCGAGACGCTCCTCGCACGGCGTGAGCAGGGACTCGACCTCGATCGCTTCGCCGCCGCGCAAGGCCGTCCCGTGAAACTCGATGCGCGCGGCGTCCTGGCACGCGCCGGCAGCCAGGGCAATTGGGCGCTCGCCGCGCGGCATGTTCGCGACATCGAGCAAGCGGCGCTCGAGAGCCTCGCCGCATGGCACGCCAAGCGGCCTGACGAGCCGGGTCCCGATGCGGGCAGCCTGCGCCGGTCGATCGCGCCGCGACTGCCCGAGCCGCTTTGGCGCGAGATCCTCGCTCGTTTGCAGCGCCGGGACGACATCGTCATTCGAGGGGCATTCGTGCAGTTGCCCGCGCATGGCGCGACGCTGTCCGCGGAAGACGGGCGGATCGCGGAGCGGGTTTCGCCCATGATCGCGAATGCTCGCCGCGGAGCCTGGGTGCGCGACCTTGCGCGGGAAGCGGGCGAGCCGGAATCCGCCGTACGCACGTCGCTCGCACGTCTCGCGCAGCGTGGCGAGCTGCACCAGATCGTCGAGGACCTGTACTTTTCCCGCGCCCAGATGGCGACGCTGGCGGCGATTGCGCACCGATCCGCGGCCGCCGCGGGAGGCTGCGTCACGGCCGCCGAATTTCGCGATCGCACGCAGCTCGGGCGCCAGCGCGCAATTCAAGTCCTGGAGTATTTCAATCGGGTGGGCTTGGCGCGCAGGGTGGGCGATACTCATCGGATGCTTGCTTGATGCGTATCAAATCTCCCTGCGCGACCGGATGCAACGATCGGAAACCGACTGATCAGGGAGGTAGGCCAACGATGGAAGCGAGTTCCACGCATCCCGGCCGGGATGGAATGCAGTTCGACGTGTTAAGCCCGTGGGCCGAAGCAGCGCCCGTCCCGCTGCGCGGCATTTCAGCGCGCCTGCAAGACCTCGACGGCAAGCGAATCGGCCTCTACGCCAACGCCAAGCGTGCGTCACGCACCGTGCTGGAGGCGTTCGAAAAGCAGTTGCGCGAGCGGGCGCCGGGCGCGAAGCCTTCCTGGTACACGGCTACCGACGAGACAGCGTTGCCGGAGATGCGCACGGTCGGCAAGGAAAAGTTCATCGCCTGGCTCGGGGGTGTGGATGCCGTCGTCCTCGCGGTAGCAGACTGAGGCTCCTGCACGAAGTTCCTCGTGCACGATGCAATATCCGTCGAGGACTTGCATCGGCCCGCGGTAGTACTCGCGAACGAGGGATTCGTCACCGACGGGCGGTCTGCCGCGTCGAACGTGGGAATGCCGGGCGTGCGCATCGTCGCCCAGACGATTCCGTGCGAGTGCACCGTGGCCGAAGTCGCGGAGGCGGGCATTCGTCTCGCGATGGAGGACATCGTCGCCGCGCTCGTGCGCCCGCTCACCCGGGAGGAAGCTGCCCCCGAACGCAAGCGGGAGGAGATGCCCTCACGCATCGTCTTCGAGGGCCGCTTCGACGAGGTCAACCGGTTCTTCTACAGACGCGGCTGGGGCGACGGCCTGCCGCTCGTTCCGCCCACCGAGGCCGCGGTGCGCGAGATGCTCGCCGGGACCGACCTGCCGCCTGATCATCTCGTCGGCAAGATCGAGCCCCGTTACGGCTTCGCGACCGTCGAGACCATCGCGGTCAATGCCGTCATGGCCGGCGCCTTGCCGATCCACCTGCCGATCCTGATCGCGTGCGTCGAAGCGCTGGTCGACCCGGCGGGCAAGTTCGGCGTCTACGGCACCAGCACCGGCTCCTGGGCGCCGTTTTGTATCGTCAGCGGCCCGGTGCGCCACGATGCGCGCGTGAACGGCGGTTCCGGTGCGCTGAGTCCCGGCGACATCGCGAACGCGGCCATTGGTCGCGCCCTGGGGCTCGTCGTGAAGAACATCGGCGGCGCGCGCAAGGCCGTGGAGGACATGGGCGTCTTCGGCAATCCCGCGAAGTACTCGAGCGTGATCGCCGAGAACGAGGAGGCGAGTCCCTGGCAACCGTTGCACGTCGACCAGGGATTCGGCAAGGAAGATAGCGCCGTAACGCTCTTCTACCCGAACAGCCACACCCAGCTCATGCAGTATGGGACGGACGACCGGGGTATCCTCTGCACCCTCGTCTACAACCTGCTTCCGGGAAGATGCGGCCTGACTTGCTTCCTCGTCACCCCGGCGCAGGCCAAAGTGCTCGCGGCCAAGGGCTGGACCAAGGCGCTGATCGCCAAGTACGCGTACGAATTCGGGCGCGTGCCGGCCTACAAGCATCGTGCCTCTCACGGATTGATTTTTTCGCGGGAGCCGGGCACGCTGCCGCCGAACCCCATGGACCCCATGGCCGTGCTGCCCAGCGCCGAAGACGTGAGAATCGTGGTGGCGGGTGGTGCGGGCGCCATCGTGGGTATCGTCAGCGGCGGCGGCTTGCCGGGAAGCCATTTCGTGAGCAAGAAGATCCGCGTGCCCGCGGGATGGGACAAGCTCGTCGCCCGCTACCGGAGCATCGTCCCCGTGTATGAGAGGTATTGAGCCACACGATGCAGTCCCGCAGTCGATGACGGCCATGCGAGTAGGCCGGCCGGCCCAGATTTCGATCCCGTCGGTCGACCGGATCCTTAGGCTCGCGAGCGTCGCGGTCCTGATCGCGGAGCACGGGCGCGAGGCGGTCGTCGCCGCGGTGCGCGCCGAAGCCGCCGCTCTACGCGCTCGCCTGAGTGCCCGTGCGGAGGCGGCGCCGGACGAAAGCAGCGCGGAGAACATCGCGGCACGGGTGAGCACGCGCCTGGCAAGCGCCGCGACAGCGTCGTTGCGGCCGGTATTTAACCTGACCGGCACCGTGCTGCATACCAATCTCGGCCGCGCGAGCTTGCCGCGCGCGGCGATCGAGGCGATCGCGGAGGCGGCCGCCCATGGGGTGAACCTGGAATTCGACCTCGAGACCGGCCGGCGCGGCGACCGCGACCGGCACCTCGAAGCGCTTCTCGTGCAGATGACGGGCGCCGAGCGCGCGACCGTGGTGAACAACAATGCGGCCGCCGTGCTCCTCGCGCTGAACACGCTCGCGCAGCGCAGGGAGGTGCTCGTGTCGCGCGGCGAGCTGATCGAGATCGGCGGCGAATTCCGGATGCCCGAGATCATGAAGCGCGCGGGCTGCCGCCTGGTGGAGGTGGGCACCACGAACCGCACCCACCTCGAGGACTATGCCGAAGCGATCGGACCCGCCACGGCGCTCATCATGAAGGTGCATCCGAGCAACTATCGGATCGTGGGGTTTTCGACGTCGGTCGATGAGCGGGCGCTCGCGAAACTCGCGCACGCGCGCGGACTGGCGCTGATATCGGATTTGGGCGCAGGCGCACTGCTCGACATGCGGCGCTGGGGCCTGCCGCACGAACCCACGGCGGCCGAGACGATCGCCGCGGGCGCGGACCTCGTCACCTTCAGCGGCGACAAGCTGATCGGCGGTCCGCAGGCGGGCATCATCGCGGGGCGCGGCGCGCTCGTCGAGCGGATCAACCGCAACGCGCTCAAGCGCGCCGTGCGCCTGGACAAGCTCAGGGTCGCCGGGCTTGCCGCGGTGCTTCGCTTGTACTCGAATCCGGACCGCCTGGCGGTGGAACTCCCGCTGCTGCGTCACCTTCGCCGTTCGCGCGCGGACATCGAGGCGCAGGCGCGCCGCCTGCTGGCGCGCGCCTCGCAGGCGCTCGCGGCGCACGCCGACGTGAGCGCGGAGCCCTGCGAGAGCCAGGTCGGCAGCGGTGCGCTGCCGGGCGACGCCCTGCCGAGCTTCTGCCTCGCGATCCGGCCGCGCGTGGCGTGCCGCCAGGCGCAGGCGCGGGTAGAGAGGTTATCGCAAGTGCTGCGCGCGCTGCCGGTTCCGGTCATCGGGCGCGTGCACAGCGGCGCGCTGCTGCTCGACTTACGCTGCCTGGACGACGAAGAGCTCCTCTTCGCGCAGCTCGATCGACTTCGTCTTCCCGGCGGCCGGAAAAGACATTAGCATCGGCACCGGAAGAGTCACGTCCCCGGTGGGGCGCCTGGACTTCAAATCCAGTGAGGGGGCGTAATCGTTCCCTGGGGTTCGACTCCTAACTCTTCCGCCGAGGCCCGCAAGTGAAGGAGGGTTTCGCCGGCCCGAGAATCGGGACGAAGTTCTGGTGCATCTTGCGCGCATCGCCGATGCGCTGCGTGATGCCGCGAGAGTCGAAGAATTCCAGGATTTCTATCGCCAGGTTGCGGCTGATGCCGGTCGCGTCGCGATATTGCGCGGCGGTGAACAGACCCTTCGAAGCCGAGCGCGCCACCAGGGCGGCATTGGCGGCGAGGGTGGCGAGCGTCGCCTTGAGAAAGAAGCGCTCCTTGCCGACTTGCATGACCATGCCGGCCTTGCTCTTGCGGTGCAGGAAGCTGCGCAGGGCAGCTTCATTCAGACCCAGGCGGCGCGCCAGTTCGGCAGTCTCTGGCGGGGTGAAGCGGCTCTGAAGGAGCGCCGGCGCCACGGCGCGCCACATCTTTTCGTCCGCGGGATTGGACGTGGCGTCGTATCCGGAGCGTTGCACGATTGCGCCGCTCACTTGTATCTGCCCTGTTTCGCCCAAGCCATCGAGCAGGAAGGAGAACGCATCGGCTGCGAGCCACGGTGCGACCTGCCTGCGTAGCGCGGAAAGCTCGATGCCCGGAGCCTGCGGTTGCGCACGATGGAACTCGTCCAGGCGCGCGAGCACGCCCTCGCGCAGCGCATCGACGGCTGCGCACGCAAGGGCGACGGGCTGCGCGCGGCCCGCGATGGCCGCATTCCGTGACCGGTAGAGCGCAGCGGCGCGCCCCGAATCGAGGTTGAAGATCGTCTCGAAGTGCCGGCAGTCGACCGTCTGCTTGGGGATCGCGAGCAGCGCCGCGAGCGCCGCCTCGGGCGTGTCGAGGTTGAGCGCGTCCAGTCGCACCGTGGTTGCGCGGCGGCTTGGCGGGGCGAGCGGATCGATCACCTTGCCGCCGCCCAGCGTGCGGCTTGCCGAGCAGTCGCGCAGGATGAAGCGATCGCCGTTCAGCGCGTTGACCGGGAGCTCCGTGATGAGTTGCGCCGCCGCCGTCGTCCCCGGCGCGATCGCCTTGCGCAGCGCCACTCGCGCCAGGACGTCGACGGTGGCGAGGTGCAGGTGCACCGGCGTCGAGTGCCCGAGGGGCGCGCGTTCCGTAGGCAGGAGCGTGAAGCGGACATCCAGGCGCCGGCTCGGCGCGTGGATGGCGTCGTGCAGCACCCAGTTGCCGCGCGTGGCGCCCCGGACGTCGACTCCGGATAGATTGATCGCACAGCGATCGCCCGCCTGCGCCCGTTCCACGGCGTGGCCCCAGATCTGGAGGCCGCGCACGCGCGTGGGCACTCCCTTGGGCGACACCACGAGTCGGTCGCCCAATTGCACGCGCCCGCTGAACACGGTGCCGGTGACGACGGTGCCGCTGCCCGCGACGCTGAAGGCGCGGTCGATCGCGAGCCGGAAATGCTGCCCCTCGCGGTAGCGCTGGGCCTGCGCGGCGGCCGCGGCGCGCAGGCTGCGGCGCAGCGCGTCCATGCCCGCGCCGCTGACCGCGCAGACCGGGAGCAGCGTGATTCCGGCAAGCGCGGTTTCCGCGAGCAGCGCCTGCAGGTCTGTCTTCACCTGCGCTACGCGCGCGGGATCGACCCGGTCGATCTTGGTGATCGCGGCGAGTCCGCGGCGGACTCCCAGCAGGTTCAGGATCTGCAGGTGCTCCACGGTCTGTGGCATGACGCCGTCGTCGGCGGCCACCACCAAGAGCGCGAAATCGATGCCGCACGTCCCGGCCAGCATGTTGTGGATGAAACGCTCGTGGCCGGGCACATCCACGAATCCGATCGCGCCGTCGTCCCCGGCGGCGGACGGCCAGGGGGCGAAACCAAGGTCGATCGAGATGCCGCGAGCCTTTTCCTCCGGCAGGCGGTCGGTGTCCACGCCGGTCAGCGTCTTCACCAACAGTGTCTTGCCGTGGTCGATATGGCCGACGATGCCGACGATCATCTTCCGGAACCGGCCGCTCTTCCTCTATCTCCAGGCCATCATCGGCAGCTCGGTCTTGTCGGGCGAGACGTAGATGGCGTTGGTCGGGCAATCGCGCTCGCAGAAGATGCACATCTGGCAGTCCTCCGGATACGCGATGATGGCCCGGCTGCCGCAGGTCATGCAGCGCTGCGCCTCCAACCGGGTGGTGTCGTCGGAGAAGCCGCGCTTGACCTCCTCGAAGTTGGCCGACCGCTCGCGCACGGGCAGCCAGGGTGTGGGCTGCCGCGGGATGTGCGGGATGCGCTCTTTGGGCGGTTTCATGACTCGCTTGGGCTTCACGTCCCTGCCCGCGCGGAGGTCTTCCGCTTTCAGCAGGCGATCGATGGAAACGGCCGCTGCCTTCCCGGCTGCGATGGCCTCGACGACGGTCGCGCTGCCGGAAACGGCGTCGCCGCCGGCGAAGACACCGGGCCGGCTCGATTGCAGGGTCAGCGGATCCACCCGGATCGTCTTCGATGCGGTCGTGCGCACGTCGTCTGGCAGCAAGGACAGGTCCGCTTCCTGCCCGATGGACAGGATCACGAGGTCGGCTTCGATGAACTTCGTCTCGCCTTCGTCGAAGGAGGGCGCGAACCTGCCGGCGCTGTCGGTGACGCCGACACAGCGCACCAACTCTATGCCCGCGACTTTTCCGTCCCGTCCGACGATCTTCCTGGGCCCCCAGGAAGCGTCGATCACCACGCCCTCCTCCAGCGCCTGCCGCTTTTCCTCGGCATAGGCCGGCATCTTCGCCTCGGATTCCAGGCACACCATCTGCACGCGCGCAGCGCCCAGCCGATTGACGGTGAGCGCGGCGTCCATCGCCACGTTGCCGCCGCCGATCACCACCACCTTCTTGCCGGCGGCCGGCGCGGGCTTGCCGGCATTGGCATCGCGCAGGAATTCGAGTCCCCATAAGACCCCGGTGAGCTCCTTGCCGTCGATGTCGATCTTCCTGCTGCGGCTCGCGCCGACTGCCACGAACACGGCCTGATACTCGTTGGTCAGGTCATCGAGCGACGTTGCGCGGCCGATGGGAGTATTCAGCCGGAACTCGATGCCCATCGCCCGCAGATAGTCGACCTGGGCATCGAGAACGGCTCTGGGAAGCCGGAAGTCGGGTACGCCGTACCTCAGCATCCCGCCGGCTTCGGGCATGCTGTCGAAAATCGTGACCGGATAGCCCTTGCGCGCCAGGACGTAGGCGCAGGCCAGGCCGGCAGGACCCGATCCCACGACCGCCACTTTCGCGCGGTAGATCACGCGCGCCGAAGCAGGCCTTTGCGCGATCCACCGGTCGCCCACGAAACGCTCCAGCGAGTTGATGTTGACCGCCTCGTCGACGTCCTTCCTCGCGCATGCCGATTCGCACGGGTGCGGGCATATGCGGCCGGTGACGGAGGCGAGCGGCAGGCACTCCTCGAGCACGCCGATCGCCTCGTCGATCATGCCTTCGCGCACGAGATACAGGTACCGGCGCATGTCCACCCCCGCCGGGCAAGCGATCTGACACGGCGGCTGTTCGGCTCGCTGCGCCACGACCGTATCCAACCGGAAGCAGTCCGTCGGACAGGTATCCAGGCAAAGCCGGCAGCCGTTGCAAAGATCGGCGTCTACAAGTTCGATCACTCCACTAGCCTCCCCGGTCGAGCCGGTTCGTGAGGAAATTGTGTCATTCCGAGCGCAGCGAGGAATCTGACACGGTTTTGCGTCTGTTCACGCGAACGTGGACGGACCGTTGGACGACGTGCATCACTCCCCGGGAAGAATGCGCGGGTAACGCTCCTCGTACGGCTTGCTCATGTCCGGCCACCAGGCTTGCGGTATCGGTACCTTGACGAGCTCCATTGCTTCGCCGGCTTTCCTCACTTTCACCCAGGCGAGCCAGTTCGGATCGTCACGCTTCGGGTAGTCCTCCCGGAAGTGATTGCCCCGGCTCTCCGTTCGGAACAGCGAGGAGCGAAACCGCATCTCGGCGATCGTGACCATGTTCCGTGCTTCGTGCGCGAGGCGCCATTCGTGCGGCGACTCGGCCTTGAGCTTGGGCACCACGTGGTCGCGCAGGAACTCGACGATGCCGAGCGCGGCCTGCATTCGCGTCGCGTGCTTGATGTCGAGGAAGTAGTAGGGAATGGTCACCCCGTGCAGCGCCTGGGTCACCCACGCGGGACTAAAGCCGCCCTTGCGCTCGACCGGACGGCACATGTCCTGCTTCACCCTGGCGACCTCCTCCTTCGAAACGGCGCATTCCCCGTTTTGCGCGATGTAGGCCGCGGCGCCCATGGCGGCTCTCGCGCCGGTGACCATGGCATGGTTGCTCGCGAAGCCCATGCCGCCGTACATCGCTCCCGAGGCCATGGTTCCGCAACTGTTGCCGGCGGCAAAAAGCCCCGGGATGCCGACCGAGCAGCTCTTGTCGGTCGCCCAGATGCCCGAGCCGTTCCAGATCGAGTTGGTCATGATCCGGGAGGACGGCCACTTGATCTGCACCCCGTGCCGGACGTCCAGTCCTATCTTGTCCGCTTGGGACGTGCCGATGCGGTTGAAAAATTCCTTGAGAATCCAATCGGTCGACGAGGACAGCTCCAGATACAGCGGGGCCTTGCCCTGGTGCGCGTCCCACGCCGGATATACGACGGGCTCGCCTTCCGAATTGAGATTCGGCCTGTTGAACCAGCCGGAAAAATCGCCGCCGATCGCGAAGGGGTGGCGGTACGACGTGTCCACGGCGTTGCTCGAGATTTCGGCCCTGCCGCCCTGTCGCCGGCGGTGGACGTCCGCCCTGGAGTAGGCCATCCCGTACATGAACTCCTTGCTGACGACTTCGGCGCCTGCCTCGTAGGCCATCACTTCGCCGTCGCCGGTGTAGGAGTAGACCGGGTAGGCGCCGGCCTTGAGGCTGCTCGCACCGGTCGCCAGGATGGTCGCCTTGGCTTTCAGGACATACAGATCGCCGCTGTTCGTGTTGAAGCCGACCGCGCCGGCGATCCTGCCGTCTTGCCGGAGGAGCTCGGAGATCATCAATCGGTCCAGCACCCGCACGCCGACTTCGAGCGCTCTGCTGCGCAGCGTCGGGGCGAACTTGCGGTTCTGCTGCGAAATCACCGCATACGCGTTGGCGGGTGCGGCGACTCCGGTCTCTTTGGGGGTGCCGAACACGTAGAGCTTGCCGTCCTTTTCGTAGAACTGCACGCCCCAGCGAACGAGATCGTCATAGCGCTCCTCGGCTTCCCGCAGGCAGATCTCGTCCCATTCCCGGTTGTTGAGGTATTCGCTGTTCCTGCTGATGAGATCGATCCACTCCTTGGTGTCGTGGCCGAGGCCCTTTCTGAAGTATTGGATGTCTCCCTCGGAGAAGTGCGTGCTGCCCGCCTTGCCGGCGAACGCCTTGTCCGTCAGCGTGACATCCAGCCCTTGTTCCCGGGCTTTCATCGCGGCGAAGAATCCCGCCATCCCCGCGCCGATAACCAGAACGTCCGTTTGTATGACCTTCTCCGATGGCATTGAAGCCTTCTCCAGGTGCGACGTGAACGAATCGGGCAAAGCACTCACCGTGCGGAGTGCCGTGGCACAGCGAGTGAATTCGCAAATCGATAGTCGATCTCGAAAAATGAGCGCTTACTTTGACCTGGATCAAAGAGCGGTCGATGAAATATGAAATATCCTAAACCACACGAAATACAAGGGTTTGATTTTCATGAGCATTCAGTTCCAGGCGCCGCTTGCCGTCGTTCGCTCCAAGCCCGGAAAACAGGTCTGGGAGGCAGTGGCCGAAGACATCAAGGAGAGCATCATCGGCGGTCGCCACCCGCCGCTTTCCCGGTTGAAGGAAGCCGACCTCGCGGCGACCTACGCGGTCAGCAAGACGCCGATCCGCGAGGCGCTGCGACATCTGGAACGGATGGGGTTCGTCGAAGTGATACCGCACACGATGGTGATCGTGCGCAAAGTCGACGCGACGGAGGCCCGGAACCTCTTCGCGATCCAGAGCGTCCTCGAGGGACTGGCTGCGCGGCAGGCCGTCCCGAATCTGCACGATGAGCACTTCCGGGTCTTGAGAACGTATGCCACGCTGGTCGACAGGCACCGCGACGACGGCAACGTGTCGGAGTCCGAGAAAGCCAACTACGACTTCCATTCCGTTCTCTGGAACGCCTCGGGCAACGAGGAACTGCTGGAGCTGCTCCAGAAAACGCACGAACGGATCCAGCGCTATCGCTGCGTGACCCGAAGGGATCCCGGCCGCTTCGACGACATCGACCCGGGACACGCGGAAATTCTCGATGCGCTTGCAGGCCGGGATCAGGACCGGTCCGAGCAGATCCTTCGACGGCACATCGAGTCGTACGGACAGGCCATTGTCGAGTTGATGGAAGGCGGCGGTCGAGGCGCCGACTCGACCAATGGGCGAAAGGCGGCGCGCGTCGCGCCCTGACCGCCGATCGCGTCGAATCAGCGAGTTTCGTGAAGCAGATCCCTCGTCGCCTTCGCTCCTCGGGATGACACAGTGGGATCTTCGACGAACTGTTAGTTAGCGCGGAAGGCGAATGGGATGACGCCAACTGTCGGATCGGGGGAGGCCAAGGCTTCGCGCCTCTCGGACTTCTCCTATCTCGTCCTTTCCCTGGGCGGACTCGTCCTCGTCTGGTACGCCGTCATCTTCCTCCTCCGCGTGCCCGAGTACCTGCTCCCGAGGCCGGATGTCGTCCTTCGGGAGCTCGTGACGAGCGCGCCCGAGCTGTTCCAGCACTTCACGGTTACCTTGATCGAGACGCTGCTCGGTTTTCTCCTCGCCTTTGTCATCGGCGTTCCGGTCGCGATTGCCGTGGTCTGGTCGAAGCCGGTCGAGAAGACGCTGATGCCGCTGATCGTCTTTGTCCAGCTCGTGCCCAAGGTCGCCATTGCGCCGCTGCTGATCGTGTGGTTCGGTTTCGGCTACTCGCCCAAGGTCCTGATCAGCTTTTCGCTGGTGTACTTCCCCATCGTCATCAAGATGGCCGCTGGCATGCGCGATGTGCCTGCCGAGGCGCTCGACCTCGCCCGGTCCATGTCCGCGACGACATTGCAGCAGTTCCTCCGGATCCGCATTCCGAACTCCCTGCCTTACCTCTTCGACGGACTCAAGCTCGGCATCATCCTCGCCCTGACCGGCGCGATCACGGCGGAGTTCATGGGCTCCACGGAAGGGCTCGCCTACCTCATCCTGAATTCGACCGTTCGGATGAATACGCCGCAGCTCTTCGCGGTGCTGGTCGTGCTTCTGGTCATGGGCAAGGCGCTGTATTCCATCGTGCAATGGATCGAGCGGGCCGTCGTGTCCTGGCATGTCGTGTTCCGGGACCAGGACAAGGTTCAGTTCACCGTCTAAAAAGGCGCGACGATGCTCAATCCGGCCGGATACCAAGCAAGGCTCAAAGACGCCATGTACCCCACCCTGGGGATCGTCGGCGTCCTCGCGTGCTGGCACTTCGCGATCGTGGTGTTCGCCGTCCCCGAGTACGTGCTTCCGACACCGTTGCAGACGGCGACGCACTTCTTCGGCAGCATCGGAAAGCTCGTCCCCCATGCGCTGGTCACCATCTACGAAACCTTGGCCGGGCTGCTCTTGGCCATCGCCTTCTCGACCGTGCTGGCGGCCCTCATCGTGTGGTTCCGGCCGGTCGAGAGGTTGACGATGCCGGTCGTGGTGCTGCTGCAGACCACGCCCAAGATCGCGGTGGCACCGCTGTTCCTGATCTGGTTCGGAATGGGCTTCATGCCGAAGATCGTCATCAGCTTCTGGCTCGCCTATTTCCCGATTCTCATCAGCATGATCACGGGTCTGCGGGACGTCCAGCCGGAGATGGTCGAGTTGAGCCGATCGATGTCGGCGTCGAAGCTTTCGACGTTCCTCAAGGTTCGCCTGCCGAATTCGCTGCCTCACTTTTTCAGCGGACTCAAGCTCGCCGGGATCGTCGCGCTGCTCGGGGCCGTCCTGGGCGAGTACTTCGGCGCGGACAAGGGGCTTGGCTACCTCATCATGTGGGCGAACGGCAGCTACGACGTCAAGCTGCTCTTCTCCATCGTGATCGCGCTGGTGCTGATCGGAAGGGCGATCTACTTCGCGATCGTCCTGATCGAGCGATTCGCAATTTCCTGGCACGTCTCCACGCGAGAGGGCGGCGAGCTCTTCCACGCCTGACCAGGACCGATTGGAGCGAAGACGAGGTCGACAAAGGAGACCTGAATGGCTGAACAGAGAATACAGACGGACGTCCTGGTAATCGGCGGCGGACTGGCCGGATGCTTTGCCGCGGTGCGCGCGCTGGAGTCGGGGGCGAAGGTCGTGCTGGCGGAAAAGAACCATTGCGGCAAGTCGGGCTCGAGCCACTTCGCCCGGGACTACCTGCTGTTCCGTGAGGAATGGGGCGACAACTTCGACGAGTGGCTGCAGCAGTTTTCCAGCGTCGGCGAGTACATCGCGGACCGGAGCTGGGCCGAGATTCTGCTGAAGGAATCGTATCCGCGGTTCCGTGACCTGATCTCGTGGGGCGAGCCGTTTTATCTGAAGAACGGCGAGGTCGGCCTTCCGGAGGAGGGAGAAGAACCATTCCGGTATGCGTTCAGGAAAACCAAGTATCGCCGCCACGCCCAGGTCGCGAAGTGGGGAGCGCAGGAAAAGATGTCGATCGCGCGCAAGAAGGTTCTCAAGAGCGGCGGCGACATCCTGGACCGGGTCATGATCACCGAGCTGATCGAACGGGACGGGCGCGTCGGCGGCGCCGTCGGGTTTCACGTGCGAACCGGAGACCTGTACGTGATCGAAGCCGGCGCCACCATCGTATCCGCCGGGGGAACGGGATTCCGGTCGTCGCGCTATGGCCTGTGGTTCAACACGGGCGATGGAACGACGATGGCGTACCGGGTCGGCGCGAAGCTCACGGGCATGGAGCTGGGCCGCGGCATGTACGTGGTCAAGGACGTCAACACCGTGGTGATCAACGGACCGGTCGCGGAGATCGGCAAGCGCAAGGACCGGATCACCAACGGCAAGGGCGAGGAGTTCCTCGACGACATTCCCCACATCGTCACCAACATCCAGTGGGCGATCGAGTTTCACCAGGGTCGCGGTCCGATCTACCACGAGGCCTACGGGCTCGATCGCGAGGCGTTCGGCGAGCAGCTCAAGAAGTACAACGAGACGGCGGAAGGTCCGTGGATTTCCATGCTCGACCGGGCCGGCCTCGACATCTTCCACGACCGCTTCGAGCAGTACATGACCTTTGCCGGCGCCTTCGCGACTGGGGGCTTGCGGATCGGAACCGACTGTCAAACCGACGTCCCCGGACTCTTTGCCGCCGGCGATTCTTCCGGAACGAACTACACGGGCGCCAATTACTCCGCGCTGGGCAGCGGCATGTGCAGGGCGTCGGTCACCGGGTATCGGGCAGGCGAGAACGCGGCGGCGTTCGCCCGTGGCGCCCGGCCCATCCGCGTTACCCAGGACGACGTCGGCCGGTACGCCAAGCGCGTGTTCGCGCCGCTCGAGCGCAAGGCCGGCTTCCGGCCGCAGCATCTGGTCCGAAGGATCCAGGAGGTGATGTTTCCCTACGAAATGCGCATCGTCATGCACGGCAAGCGGCTCGAAGCCGGCCTGACCATGATCGACTTCTTCAAGGAGCGCTTCGTCCCGAACCTCTTCGCGGCCGATCTGCACGACCTGCGCAGCGCCCACGAGGCGATGAACATGACACTCGGCGCGGAGATGATGCTGCGGACCGCGCTCATGCGCACCGAGAGCCGGGGATGGTTCTACCGGGAGGACTATCCGCGCCGGGACGACGAGAACTGGCTCAAGTGGATCGTCGTCAGCAACGAAGGCGGGCAGATGAAGCTGTCGACCGAGCCGGTGCCGGAGGCCTACCAGGGCGACCGGTCGCTTCCCTACGAAGTTCGCTATCCAATGCAGTACCAGAAGGAGGCACGGGCATGCCCATAGAAAAGATCGATCTCGATTTGTGCGACGGATGCGGCCTGTGCGACCCCGCTTGCCCGGAGGACGTGATCCGCATCGACGAGGAGACGCACAAGGCGTACGTGCTTTACCGGGCCGATTGCGTCGCCTGCTACAACTGCGAGATCGCCTGTCCGCAGATTGCCATTTACGTCTCTCCGTTAATGGGAACGCCGGTCACCCCTGCGTGGTAGGCAGGGTGAGGCGCGGGGAAGGGATGGTCGGATCAACAGAAGGAGGATCGTCATGAAGACATTGCGTAGTCGAGGTGGATGGGTCGCCGGCTTGGCCGTCGCGGCGGGCGTGCTGATCGGCGGGGCCACGTTGCCGTCGGATGCCTGGGCGCAGGAGAAGGTCTCGCTTCGATTTTCGTGGAAGGTCGGTGCGGAGCACGTGCCGTTCATCGTCGCCAAGGAAAAAGGCTTCTACGCCGCTGAAGGGCTCGACGTAACGCTCAACGAAGGGATGGGCCTGGGCTCGGGCGGGGTCCTGAAGCTCGTCGGCGCCAAGGAGGAGACCTTCGGCATCTCGCAGACGGCGACGACGTTGAAAGCGGTAGTCCGGGGCCTTCCCGTCGTCCAGGTGATGACCATCAACTCGGTGGGCCTCAACGGAATCCTGCTCAAGGCGGATTCGGGGATCAAGGCGCCGAAGGACCTGATCGGGAAGACCATCGCAGGCTCCGGCGGCGGAATGATCGACATCATGCAAGCGTTTCTCGACGTGAACAATGTTCCCGTCAACCAGGTGAAGTACGTAGCGACCGGGACGGGGCGCCTGGAGTCGATGGTCGCCGGCAGGGCAGACGGTGCGCTGGGGAACGGATTCAACGATCTGCTCGACGTGCGGCTCATGGGCGCGAAGGACGCGACCATCCTGCTGTTCAAGGACTGGGGCGTTCCGGAAAGCGGCGCCGGCGTGGTGGCCCATGCGGACACCGTGAAGCAGAATCCCGAGCTGGTCCGCCGGTTCGTGAGGGCAAGCCTCAAGGGGATCGCTGCCACGGTCGCCAACTTCGACGAGGCGGTGGCGATCTCGAAGAAGCACTTCCCGATGGTGGACCCGGTCGTGTTGCTGCCGCGGCTGAAGCTTCTCAAGGACCAGAGCATGCTCCCGGACCCGCTGGGATGGCAGGACCCGAAGGTCATCGAGGCACTGAAAGAGCTCTCGGCCAAGTACGACAAGCTTCCGCAGGCGAAAGAGATTTCGACCGACAGGATCGCGACCAACGATTTCCTGCCGAAGAAGTGAGCCTTCGCAAACCCCGATGACGACCCTCAAAGAGCCGGAAGTGAATCCAGGCGCCCTGCGTCGGCATGCGATCGAAGAGCGGCGGCCATTGGACAACGCCATCGACATCCAGGGCTGCGCGATCCATTACCCCTACAAGGGGGGGAGCATCCATGCGGTGGAGAACGTGAACTTCTCGTGCAGGAGCGGGGAGTTCATCTCCATCGTGGGACCGAGCGGGTGCGGAAAGAGCACGCTGATCAAGGTGGTTGCGGGCCTTCTGCCTCGCTCGGCCGGCGAGATCCGCGTCTATGGGAAGCGCGTCACGGGTCCGCATCCGAATGTCGGCATCGTTTTCCAGAGCCCCGTGCTCCTGGCCTGGAGGAATGTCTTGCGCAACATCATGCTCCAGGTCGAGATGAGAAAGGGCTATCGAAAGGAGGAGTACGTCGACAAGGCGATGGACCTCATCCGCCTCGCGGGGTTGTCGGGGTTCGAGAAGCGCCACCCCTGGGAGCTGTCCGGCGGCATGCAGCAGCGGGTCTCCTTCTGCCGGGCCCTCATTCACGATCCGGAGTTGCTGCTGATGGACGAGCCCTTCGGCGCGCTGGACGCGATGACCCGGGATGAAATGAACGTGTGGCTGCAGAAGATCTGGATGGAAAAGTCCAAGACGATCCTGTTCGTCACCCACGACATTTCCGAGGCCGTTTTTCTTTCGGACCGGATCCTGGTGATGACGGCCAGGCCGGGAACGGTGCGCGAGGTCATCGACATCGATCTCGCCCGTCCGCGGCGCATGGAGATGAAGGAAAGTGTGGAGTTCAACCGCTACGTCGGCCATGCGCGAAGGCTCCTGTTCTCTTCCGTTGCCTGACCGATCGTGCCGGCGGCACGCGGGAGCGCGCGAACCATGACCGAGTCCATCCGCATGACCGGCGGGCAGGCGCTCGCCCGCCAGCTCGTCCGGGAAGGCATCACCGATGTCTTCGGCATTCCCGGCGTGCAGCTCGACTGGGCCACGGACGGGCTGCACGAGGTGCGTGACCGCGTGCGCTTCTGGGTGCCGCGCCACGAGCAAACCGCGTCGTACATGGCCGACGGCTACGCGCGCACCACCGGCCGCATCGGCGCCTGCATGGTGGTACCGGGGCCCGGCCTGCTCAACGCCGCGTCGGGCCTCGCCACGGCGTGGGCGTGCAATTCGCGGGTGCTCGCCATCGTCGGCCAGATTCGCTCGGCGGCGATCGGCAAAGGCCTTGGCCTGCTGCACGAGATCGACGGCCAATCGCAAGTCTTAAGCTCGCTCACCAAGTGGCATGCCCTTGCCCGCGCACCCCAGGACGTTCCTCTCCTTGTTCGCGAGGCGGTCCGCCATCTTCGCTCCGGCCGGCCGCGTCCGGTCGGCATCGAGATTCCTCCCGACGTCCTCTCGGCGAGTGCCGAGGTGGCGCTCGTGGATCCGCCGCTGCACGAGGACGGGCGTATCGTCCCCGATCGGGGTCTCGTCGAGCGCGCCGCGAAGCTGCTCCATGGAGCCCGCTTCCCGGTCGTGTACGCAGGCGGCGGCACGCTGGCGGCCGGTGCATCGGCAGAACTCGCGCGCGTCGCGGACCTGCTGCAGGCGCCGGTGGTGATGAGCGACAACGGGCGCGGCGCGCTGTCCGATCGTCACCCCCTGGCAACCGCCACGCTGGGAGGCCGCGCGGTGCTTCCGCACGCGGACGTGGTGCTGGTGGTCGGCAGCCGTTTCATCGAAACCGCCACGGCCGGCCCGGCCTGGCCGCAGGACCAGGCGAAATTCATCTTCGTCGACTGCGATCCGAGCGCCTGGGCGCCGCCGCAACAGCCCGCACTCGCGATCCACGGCGACGCGAAGCTTGCGCTCGCCGCACTCGCCGGCGCGCTTCCCGGCGGCAGGCCCTCGCGCGCGGCCGACATGGAAAAGGTGCGCGCGTGGTGCGACCTGCAGGCCCGCGAGGTGGAGCCGCAATGGTCATGGACGCGCGAGCTGCGCGCGGCGCTGCCCGAGGACGGCGTGGTGGTGCAGGATCTCACCCAGGTCACGTACTTCTCGCGCGCGCTCCTGCCGCTGTACCGGCCGGACACCAGCATTACGCCCGGCCGCCAGGGCACGCTCGGATTCGGCTTTCCGACGGCGCTCGGCGTGGCCGCCGGCAACCCGGAGCGCGCCGTGGTGTGCGTGAGCGGGGACGGCGGCTTCGGTTACGGCCTCGCGGAGCTGGCCACCGCCGCGAAGTACCGCCTGCCGGTCGTCACGATCGTGTTCAACGACCGGCAGTTCGCCAACGTCAAGCATCTGCACATGCGCATCTTCGGGCGCGCCACGGGACATGAGCTCGACAATCCCGATTTCGCCAAGCTCGCGGACGCATTCGGCGTGAAAGGCGCGGCGATTCGCTCGCCCGATGAGCTCGCGACGCTGTTGCCGCGCGCCATCGCGAGCCGCGAGCCGTGGCTCATTGAGGCGCAGGTCGGCGACATGGCGGACCCATGGCATCTCGTGCGGCTGCGCGAGGTTGGCGCGATGGCCGGCAGGTACACCGCGCCGCCGAATCCGCTGGGGGCGCCTCCGGCCGATCCGAGTCCCCTTCCACCCAACTAAACTGAACAGCTTGCCGTGAATTCGCGCGTTGCTCCCCATAACCGTGTCATCCCGAGGCGCATGCGCCGAGGGATCCGCTCGTACGAACTACGGATCCCTCGCTTCGCTCGGGATGACACAGGGGGGGCTAGCCTCGTCCAAACGCCATGACCCACTTCGTCGGCGCAGCCTGTATCAACTGCAAGCATACCGATTGCGTGGATGTATGCCCCGTCGACGCGTTTCGCGAGGGCAAGAACATGCTGGTCATCGACCCGGACGAGTGCATCGACTGCGGGGTGTGCATCCCCGAGTGCCCGGTGAGCGCGATCGCCACCGAGGAGGACGCCGCGCCGCCGCAGCTCGAGTTCGTCCGCCTGAACGCGGAGCTGTCGAAGCAGTGGCCGACGATCATCAAGACCAAGGCGTCGATGCCCGGCGCCCAGGAGTGGGAGAAGGTCGACGACAAGAAGGCGTTGCTCGACAGCAGGGGCCGCGACGATTGAACCGCCCCCGGCAACATTCCACTGTGTCATCCCGAGGAGCGAAGGCGACGAGGGATCTGCTTTACGCAGCTCGCTGATTCGACGCCAAAGCGGATCCCTCGCTGCGCTCGGGATGACACCGGATTGAGGATACGGTCACGTCGTCGTCACCCGCAAGCCCCCATATGCCCGCACTGCGTGCAGAACTCGCACCCGTCCTTCCTGATCAGCGCCCGATTTCCGCACTCTGGACACTTCTTGCCGGCCAGCACGCGGTACTGCGTCCCCGCCGCGCGCTCCGCGGCCGGCACGCTCAGGATGCCGGCGTGCGCTACGGGATAGCCGTCCTCGCTGAGGATGCCGAGCATCGCGTAGCGATGGATCATGAGCTGCGCGATGTACGCGATGGTGGACGGATACGTCGCGCTCTTGGCTGACCCTGGCGTGCGCGCCATGAACGCGCCGTTGGCTTCGCCGTAGTTCAGGAGCTTGCGCAGCTTCATGGCAATCCACGCCGGATCCGTGACGCGCATGTCGAGCGACAGCGCCTTGCACAGGCCGTCGAAGGCGCGCGGATATTCGCCCGAGAGCCACATCGAGTACGGCCGGCGCTGGCCGTCGGGCATCTGAAGCTCCTTCAGGAACATCACGAAGTCGTCGCCGGTAGCGGGGTTGTCCACGTCGACGGTCCACGACAACGTGCCGTCGGTGCCCGCCTTGGGCTCCTTGGGCGCCATCAGCGCATCCATCACCGGCGACGGGGCGCCGCGGTCGTCGAAGGCGCCGAGTTCGTTGCAACGATAGCGCACCAGCGCGGCAAAGCCGGCCACGAGACTTGGGCACCGCACCTTGGCGCCCTCCGGCGGCATGGCGAGATCGAAGCCGTCGTCGCCCGTCGTGCGCGCGAGCGCCGTCAGCTTCTTGTCGAGCCAGCGCCGGTCTTCGGCGCGCATGTCCATCGACAGCGTCTTGGCGAGCGCACCCAGGCCGCGCGGCTGCTCGGCGCCGTTCACCCACACCTCGAACGGTTCGCCGCGCCCGTTCTCGACGTGGCCGATGAACACCGCGAAGTCGCCGTGCGGATGACGCACGACGTACGTCCAGCACGGATTGCCGTTGGCGAGCTCCGGGCGCCCGGGCCAGCGCAGGCTCGCGAGCGGCGGCTGCGCGGTGGCGTCCAGGCGCACGCGACGGTCGGGATCGGTCTGGTCGAGGTCCTCGCGTGCGATCGCGGCTGTCGCGGGCGCGACCTCCAGCACGGCGCCGAGCACCGCGTTGGGACGGTAGGTGGTGATGCCCTTCAACCCCGCCTTCCACGCCTGCAGGTACAGGTCCTTGAAGTCGGCGAAGGGATAGTCCTCGGGAACGTTCACCGTCTTGCTGATCGCGCTGTCCACGAATGGCTGCACCGCGGCGCTCATGCGCATGTGGTCGAGCGCGCTCATGTCGAGTGCGGTCACGAAGTGCGGCGGCAACATCGCGTAGCGCTTGCCGTCGGCGTCGGACCACACGCGACCGGGCGCGAACGACGCGCCCGCGCCGTGGGTATCCGGCGCGAAGAGCGGCAGGCTGCCGGCCCTTGCGGCGTCGTAGGCAACGAGCGTGACGGCGTCGTCCAAGCCGTGCACGTGCTTGTACAAGCGGTAGGCGTGATCCTCGACGCGATACTCCTTCATGCTGTCGTCGGGCATGCGCTTCTTGCGCGTGTACTGCCACGAGAATGGCGGTTCGATGCCATTGCTCGCATTGTCGGCAAAGGCGAGCGAAATCGTGCCGGTGGGGGCGATCGACAGCAGGTGACTGTTGCGGATGCCGTGCTTGCGGATGGCCGCCTGAAGGTCCTCGGGCAAGCGCGAGGCGAAGCCCGGCGCCGCGAGGTACCGATCGGCATCGAAGAGCGGGAACGCGCCCTTCTCCTTGGCGAGTTCGACCGACGCGCGATACGCCGCGAGGCAGGTCTCGCGCGCGATCTCCGCAGCCTTGACGCGTCCCTCGTCGCTGTCGTAGCGAAGGCCGAGTTCGAGGAGCGCATCACCCAGGCCGGTGAAGCCGACACCGATGCGGCGCTTGGCCATGGCCTCGTCGCGTTGCTGCGTCAACGGCCACACGGTGGCGTCGAGTACGTTGTCGAGCATGCGCACGGCAACGGTCACGACCCGGCGATAGGCATCGAGGTCGAAGCGCGCGGCGGCGCCGAAGGGATCGCGCACGAAGGCCGTGAGATCGAGGCTGCCCAGGTCGCAGCTACCGTAGGGCGGGAGAAACTGCTCGCCACACGGGTTGCTCGCCGCGATCGTCTCGCAGTACGCAAGGTTGTTGTCGCGGTTGACGGTGTCGATGAAGATCACGCCGGGCTCGGCGTGATCGTAGGTCGACGCCATGACCTGGTCCCACAAGTCGCGGGCGCGCGCCGTGCGATAGACCCACGTGCCATCGCTGCGCTGGTGCGCGCCCGCGGCACGCGCATCGTCGCCCGGAGGCGCCGCGTGTACGAGGTCCCAGTCGCCGTCGGCGACGACCGCTTGCATGAATGCATCGGTGCAGCTCACCGACAGGTTGAAGTTGCGGAAGTCTCCCTGGTTCTTGGCGTGGATGAACGCCTCGATGTCGGGATGGTCGCAGCGCAGCACGCCCATCTGCGCGCCGCGGCGCGAGCCCGCCGATTCCACGGTCTTGCACGATTCGTCGAAGACGCGCATGTACGACAGCGGCCCCGACGCGCTGCTCTGCGTGCCCTTGACCCACGCGCCCGACGGACGGATCGGCGAGAAGTCGTAGCCCACGCCGCCGCCGCGGCGCATCGTCTCCGCGGCCTGCTGGAGGGCATCGTAGATGCCGACCGGCGTGGTAGCGTCTGCCGAGATCGAGTCGCCCACCGGCTGCACGAAGCAGTTGATCAGCGTCGCCTTCAAATCGGTGCCGGCGGCCGACGAGATGCGGCCGCCCGGGATGAAGCCTGCCTCCTGCGCCTGCTCGAAGGCGCGTGCCCAGTGCTCGCGCCGCTCGGGCGCTTCGACGACAGCGAGCGCGTGCGCGACGCGCCGGCGCACGTCGGCGATCGTCTGCTCGTGACCCTTGGCGTACTTCTCGCGCAGCACGTCCACGGAGATGTCTTGCGCGGGCATCGCCGCGCGGCGATCGATGATGAGGTCGTTGAGCTTCATGCGGAGCGGATGACGGGACCGAAAGTGTCGATCGTACCGCGTGCCGCGCGATCGTGCGGGCTTAAGCTAATCGCCGTCGCCGAACCTCTCGCCGAGCAGGGCCGCGGCGTGGGACAGCCTGTCGCGGATGAAGTCCCTCGGCGTGGTGCGGAAGCGGTCGGTCAGGCCGGTCACGCCGATCGAGTACATCACGTAGCCGCCCTTGACGCGTACCGGGTGGCCGAAACTGAGCACGCCAGGATCGAGCTCGTTGTCGCAGACCGCGATTCCGTTCGCGCGGACACGCACGAGCTCCGCGCGCAGCTCCTTGTCGCCTACCTTGGTGTTCTCGGTATACGCGGTGCGCGGCCGGGCGAGGTAGCGCTCGATGAAGTCCGGACTCTGGAAGGCGAGAATCGCCTTGCCCGAGGCGGCCGCGTACAGCGGCAGCTCGCGTCCCGGCTGGACGAAAGAGCGATTCGATCCCTCCGGCTGGACCATCAGCACCGATTCGGCGATCGTGCCGTTCAGCCGCGCGAGATGCACCGTCTCGCCCAGTTCGCCCACCAGGTCGCGCAGGATCGAGGTGGTCAGGTGCGAGTAGTCGTCCGTCGACAGCGTCGCGTGCAGCAGGAGCTGCATGCGGTGGCCGAGCATGTAGCTTCGCGAGCCCTCCTGGCTGGTCAGCAGGTCGAGCGATTTGAGGCTGCTGACGAGCCGATGGACGGTGGGCGTGCGTAGATCGAGCCGATTGCCGATCTCGGTAAGGGTCAGCCCCGTTCGCGCGGCGGCGACCGCTTCGAGAATCTGCACGTAACGGCTGAGCGGAGTCGCGCTGGGGGTAGCCACAGGCAGGAATATACCAATTCTGAAGGGCGGTCCCTCGGGTCAATCCATCGGCGGCGGCGCCGTCCGCGCCCGCTGCTCGACGCGCAGCACGTACACGCCGGCGCCGACGAGCAGCGCGAAACCGCACCAGGCCAGCGCGTTGGGAACATCCCCCCAGACCAGGAACCCGGCAACCGCCGCGAACGCCAGCGCCGAGTAGCGAAAAGGCGCGATCACCGACAGGTCGCCGCGGCGCGTACTGGCCACGATCAGCACATACGCGACGGAGATCGAGACCGCCGCGGCCCCGAGCATCACGAGGCTGCGGGTGCTGACGGCGATCCAGCCCTCGAACAGCGATAGCGCACCGGCCAGTAGCGTGACCAGAAGCGAGGTCGACAGCGTGACCACGATCGAAGGCACGCTCGCATCCACGCGGCGGGTGACGATGTCGCGCACCGCCAACACCATCGTCGAGAGGAAGGCGACGAGGGCGTAGAGGTTGAAGCCTCCTGCGCCCGGCTGGATAACCAGCAATACGCCGGCGAACCCGATCGCGGTCGCCGCCCACAAGGCGCCGCGCACGCGCTCGCCGGCCACCACGGCGGCCAGGAGCGTGATCAGGAGCGGGGAGGTGGCGTTGATCGACGTCGCCGTGCTGATCGGAAGGTGGAACAGGGCAACCAGAAAGAGCAGCGTGGTGATCGCATCGAGGAACGAGCGCACCAGGACCCAGCGCTGGGTGACGGCTCCGATCTCGCGGACCTTGCCCATGGCGACGATTACCGCGAAGATCAGCGCGGTTGCCATCGCGCCGCGGATGGCGATGAGCTGCGCGCCCGGCAGGCTTTCGCCGGCGAACTTCACGATGGTGTCGTTGACGACGAAGAACCCCATCGCCCCGACCATTCCGAGGACGCCCAGGCGATTGGCGCGCGCGCGCGCGGCGCGCCCGGCGGCGGCGCTGACGCTGGGGTGCGCCGCTAGCACCGCAGCCTCGACCCCTCGGGATCGTAGATCGCCTTGACGTGAATGCGGCCGGGCAGGTCGCCTTGTGCGCCCGCCAACGTGACCGCCTGGCCCTGCTGCGCGCAGGCGCTCTCGACGAAGCCCAGGGCCAGCGCTTTGCCCACGCTGTAGCCCCGGTCCGCCGACGTGACTTGGCCTACCTCGCGGCCGTGAACCGCGATCGCAGCACCAACCGGCGGCACCATGTCGAGTGTGGGCAACTCGATGAGAACGAGGCGGCGCGCGGGCCCGGACGCACGCTGCTTTGCGAGCGCGTCCTTGCCCGCGAAGCGCGGCTTGTCGAACTTCACCGTCCAGCTCAAGCCCGCCTCCAGCGGCGTGGTCGTGGCGTTGGCGTCGAGACCGTACAGCACGTACTTCTTCTCGAGGCGCAGCGTGCGCAGCGCGCCGAGGCCGCATGCGCGCACGCCGAGCGATGCGCCGGCGGCGAACACGCGGTCCCAGACGTGCTCGGCGTACTCGACGGGGTAGAAAAGCTCGTAGCCCAGCTCGCCCGAGTACCCGGTGCGCGAGAGCAGCGCATTCGGAACGTCCGCCACGCGCGCAATCGTGAACGAGTAGTACGGCAGCGCCGCGGTGGAAAGATCGATGTCGGTCAACGCCGAGAGGAGATCGCGGGACCGCGGGCCCTGGATCGACAGGTACGCGTTGCGGTAGCCGAGGTTGGTGACCACCACCGCCTGACCGGCGGCGGCGGCGGTCAGCGCCGCCACCACCGCCTCCACCCGCGACGGCGTGGGAAACAGCCAGTAGCGGTCGGGCGCCAGCCGAAAGCACGTGAGGTCGTCGATCATCCCGCCGGAGTCGTCGCACAGCGACGTGTACAGCGCGCGACCAACCGGCTGGCCCGCGGCGTCGGCGACGACCGCCTCCTGCAGGAAGCGCGCCGCATCGCGGCCCGCGACTTCGACCGCGACCTGGTAGTAGACGTCGAACACCCCGACCGCTTCGCGCGTCGCCCTGTGCTCTTCCTCGGTCGAGGTGAACACCAGGGGTGCCGCGAATCCCAGCCGGTCGACGAAGGTCGCGCCCTGCGCGACGAACTTGTGGTGATAGGGCGAGCGCTTGATGAGATCCATCGCTACCACTCCGTGAACAAATCGGGCCCGCGCTTGGCGAGCTGGCCGCCGATGATCAGCCGCTGGATCTCGGACGTGCCTTCCCAGATGCGGTCGACGCGCACGTCGCGGGACAGGCGCTCGACCGGGTTCTCGCGCATGTAGCCGCGCCCGCCGAAGATCTGCACGGCCTTGTCGAGCACGCGGCCCGCCATCTCGGAGGCGTGCAGCTTGACCACACTCGCGCGCGCGTGCGCCACCTTGCGGTCGATCCCCCGGTCGATCTGACACGCTACACGATAGACGAGGCTCTTCGCCGCCATGATCTCCACCGCCATGTCGGCGAGCATGAACTCGATCGCCTGGTGCTTGCGGATGGGCGCGCCGAACTGCACGCGCCGCGAGGCCCAGTCGTTCGCGAGCTCGAACGCGCGGACCGCGGCCCCCAGGCAGTTGGCCGCGATCTGCAGCCGCGCCTCGACGAACCAGTCCTTGGTCAGCTCGAGCCCCTGCCCCACGGCGCCGAGCACGCGATCTTCGCCCACCTCGACGCCGTCGAAGACGAGCTCGTGGTGCCCGAACACGTAGGTATGAGTGAACTTGGGCTCGCGCTTGACGCGCACGCCTTTCGCGTTGCTGTCGACCAGGAACAGCGTGGGCTTCGCGGCGTCGCCGTCGACGATCGCATGCACGATGATGTAGTCGGCGGCGTCGGCGCTGGTGACGAACCATTTCTCGCCGCTGATGAGATAGCGTTCGCCGCGGCGCGCGGCGCTGGTGCGGATCATGCCGGTGTCCGACCCGGCGTCGGGCTCGGTGACCGCCACGCACGCCCGGCGCTGGCCGAGGCAGCTCGGTGTTAGAAAGTCGCGGATCTGCGCGGCGGTGCCATACTTGAGCGGCACCGCCGGATGCCACACCACCGCCCACAGCGCGTTGGTCGCCTTGCCGAGCTCCTCGTTGATGAGCGTCTGCTGCAACTGGGTGCATCCCTGTCCGCCGACTTCGCGCGCGTGGTTGATGCCGTGCAGGCCGTGCGCCACCACCGCCTCGCGCAGGCGGTCCTTGGTCGTCTGCGGCAGCGCGCCGTCCATCTCGAGCGCGAGCTCGTGCGGGAACAGCTCGGCTTGCGCGAACGACTTCGCGCGCGCCTTCCAGGCAAGGTCGTCGGCGGAAAGGGCGAGGTCCATGGAGTGTTTTAGGCGCGGATGAACAGCGCGTCGACGGCGGCGATCTCGCCGCCGCAAACGAGCGGGTTGACGTCGATCTCGCGCACGAGATCGCCAAGCTCGCTCGCGAGGAGCGAAAAGCGGGCGATCGCCAGCGCCAGCGCGTCGACGTCCACGGGCGGGTGGCCGCGATGGCCGTCGAGCAATGGCCGCAGCGCGAGGCGGTCGAGCAGCCGGTGCGCGGTCTCGGTGCCGAAGGGCGCCGGCGCCGCGCTGCGGTCGCGCAGGAGCTCGATCAGTACGCCACCCGCGCCGACCGTCACCACCGTCCCGCAAACCGGGTCGCGGAACATGCCGAGCGCGACTTCCACGCCGCGCGGCAGCATCCTCGCCACCAGCGCGCGCGGCCCCAGGCGCACCGCGAGGTCGCGCCACGCGCGGCGCAGCGCGCTTTCGTCGCGCAGGTCGAGGTGCACGCCGCCGACTTCGGTCTTATGCGCGATTCCCGGCTGCGCGGTCTTGAGCGCCACCGGATAGCCGATGTCCGCGGCTGCCGCCAAAGCCGCGTCCTCGGAGCCGACGACGCGATGCGCCACCACCGGCACGCCGTACGCGGCAAGCACACCGAGCGCTTCGGCTTCGTCCGGCGCACCGGCCGCGAGGCGTTCGCGCGCCCGTTGTTGCGCCTGCGGCGGGCAGTCCGGCATCGGGTCTGCGCCGCGGGCGCGAAAGTCCCGCAGCGCGAGCGCGCCGCGCAGCGCGACCAGCGCTGGCCAGGTGCCGTCGAGCACCGGCACCCCCGCCTGCGTCAAGCGCATCGCCACGGCATCGTGGCGCAGTTGCGTGTAGTGGGTGACGAATGCGACCGGCTTGGCCGTGGTCGCCGCCGCGGCGATGGCCGCGGCGGCGAAGCCGTCGCTCAAGTAGTAGCGATCGCGGATGTCGGCGGCGAACACGCCCAGCGCCGCGTTGTCGTCGCCGAGCAGCGCGCCGAAGCACTCGGCGAAGCGCTGCTCGAAGTCGACCCCGGTGCCCCAGGCGTCGAGCGGGTTGGCGGGGGCAAGTCCCGGCTCGAGCTGCGCGACGATCGCTTGCTTGGTCGAGTCCGCCAGCGGCGCGAAGGGGACACCCGCACGCTCGGCAAGGTCGATGAACATTTCGCACTCCCCGCCCGAGTCGTGGATCGACACCAACGCCCCCGGCGCCGCGCGCCGTCCGGTGGCGAGCAGGAGCAGCGTG
>JADLEZ010000368.1 GCA_020845855.1 Burkholderiales bacterium | reverse complement strand
GATCTAATCGAGTTGCGTCACGCCATGCTGAATCGCGAACTTGACCAGGTGCGGCATGTCGCTGACGCCGAGCTTGTGCATCATCCGGCTGCGGTAGGTCTCTACCGTCTTGGGCGAGAGGAACAGCTTCTGCGCGACTTCGGCGCTGGAGGCCCCTTCCACGATCATTTGCAGGATCTGCCGCTCGCGCCGGCTCAGGCTGTCGAGCGGGCTCACCGGGTGGCGCTCGACGATGTAGTCGTCGAGCACCGTGCCGGCGATCTTCTGGCTTAGATAGCGCTGCCCGGCGTGCACGGCGCGGACGGCGTCGACGACCTCGCTGCCCGCCGAGTCCTTGAGTAGATAGCCGCGCGCGCCCGCCTGGAACGCGCGATAGATGTGCTCGGCGGTCGAGTGCATGGAGAGGATCAGCACCCGCGTGGCCGGCGAGCTGGCCTGGAGCTGGTGCGTGGCTTCGATGCCGTTCATTTCCGGCATCGCAATGTCCATCACGACCACGTCCGGGTGGTGCTGGCTCGCGAGGCGCACCGCATCGCGGCCGTTGCCGGCGTCACCGATCACCTCGATATCGGTCTCCGCCTCGAGCAGCACGCGCAGGCCGTCGCGCACGACCGCGTGATCGTCGGCGAGCATGACGTGGATCATCGGCCTTCGCCCCGCCAGCGCACGGTGACCGTCGTGCCGCATCCCGGCGCCGAGTCGACGTCGAGCGCCGCGCCTACTGCCAGCGCCCGCTCGCGCATGAGCGCGAGCCCCCAGCCGTGGTCGGGCGCGGGGCGGCCTGCTTCGCGCGGGTCGAATCCGCAACCGTCGTCGGCAATCGCAAGGCTCACGTCATTCTCGACGCTACGCATCGTGATCCGGGCGCTGGTCGCTTGCGCGTACTTGGCCACGTTGGCAAGCGCCTCCTGCGCGATGCGGAAGAACGCCTCCTCGACCGGCGGCGGCAATCGCCGGTCGGTGCCGTCCCTGACCACGTCCGCCGCGAGTCCCATGCGCTTCGAGAACACGCCGGCGTACCAGTGAAGCGCGGGTATCAAGCCGTAGTCGTCGAGCACCGCCGGGCGCAACTCCGCCATGACGTCGCGGATGCTTTCGATCGTCTCCTCGACGAGCTTCAGGGAGTTCGCGAGCCGCTGCCCGGTCGGGCTGGAGGCGGGGTACGACGTCTGCGCCTTCACGATGTTGAGGTTGATGGAGAGCGCCGTGAGCTTCTGGCCCACGAGATCGTGCAGCGCATTGGCGAGCGCGCGGCGCTCGGCCTCCTGCACTTCGACCAGACGGCGCGAGACGGCGCGCAAGCTGCCGGCGTAGCGGCGCAGCTGCCGGGCAGTCCCCTTCTCCTTGGTGATATCGAACACCGTGGCCCGCGTACGGTCGAACCGTCCGTCCGGTCCGGTAACGACCGTCGAGCGCCACAGCACGGGAAAGCTCGTGCCGTCGCGACGGAGCATCTCATACTCGTGCTCGCGCATGCCGCCGTTCTCCTTCAGCAGCTCGAAATTGCGCTGGAATCGCTCGCGGGAGCGCTCGGTAAGCAGAGCGGTGAAGGGCATCCTGCCGGCGACCTCGTGCCGCGCATAGCCGAGCCACGCGAGTTCGGTGTCGTTGATCTGGATCACCACCCCTTGCGCATCGAGCGAGTGATAACCGCACGGCGCGTGGTGATACAACTCGTGCAGCTCGCGGACAATCTCCGGCGACTCGCGCTCGCTCGCGCCCCTCTCGGTGGTGTCCGGGATGCGGGCGACGCGCACGAGATCGTTCGCGCTTTGCGGGGGAACGCCGTTGTCCGGCATGGGTCGCAGCCTTCGACAGTGACGAACCAATGCGACCCACGCAAGACCGCGAGCCGTTGTCGCCCATTATCGCGCTGCGGTTCCCTACCCATGTCTTAGCGGGCAGCTTAGGCTGCGCGCTCCTGCCCGGCTGCCGGGAGATCCCACTCGTCGCTGTAGGGGAAGCTTGACGCGGCTACCGTCCGCAACGCGATGACAGCCGATCACCCGGATCCGGCGCTCTCCAGGAAAGCCGGGGCGGTTCACGGCGCGATGAGGTCCGCCGTACGGGTTTCGCGCAGCAGCGCCGCGCCGTCCAGCGCGAAGTGCCCCGACCCGCCGACGGCAGCGGCCACACACAAGCGCGGGGTGCTCAAGTGCCTTCGATATGCGACCCCAGTCGCCACAGCATCAACCCGCGCGCCCAGTCCATGAACACCTGCACGCGCGCCATGCGTTTGTGCCGGGAGGTCGTGACCAGATGCAGCGGCAGCGACGGGCTGTGCCAGCGCGGCAGCACCCGCACCAGCGCGCCACTGGCCAGATGGTGTGCCGCCACGAACTCGGCCAGCACGACCAGGCCCAAGCCGTCGAGGCCCGCGCTCAGGGCGGCCGCACTGTCGGTGGTGACAAAGCGCGCCGGCACGCCGACATCCACCGCCGCGCCCGCCTGCAGCAAGCGCACGGGCCGCAGCTTGCCGCTGGAGGCCAGCACGAAGCCAATCTGCTGATGTCTGGCCAGATCCTGCGGCGTTTCGGGCAGGCCGCGCTCGTCGATGTAGCGCGGCGCGGCGCATAGCACGAAACGCAAGTCACCCACGCGGCGCGCCACCAGGCTCGAGTCGGCCAGCTCGCCGCCGCGCACCGCGCAGTCCACCCCTTCCTGCACCAGATCGACCGCGCGATCGCTGCAGCTCAGCTCCAGCGAGACCTTCGGATGGCGCTCCAGAAAGCCGCGAACCTCGGGCACGAAAACCCGATGTCCCAATGCCACCGGCACGTTGACACGCAAGGGCCCAGCGGGCGCGCTGGCGCCCTGGCGCAACCGCGACTCGGCATCGTCAAGTTGTTGCAGGATGGCGCACGCATGCCGGTGATAGTCCAGCCCTTCGGGCGTCGGCGTCACGAAACGGGTGGTGCGCGTGAGCAGGCGCGCACCGAGCAAGCGCTCAAGCTGCTGGATCTGCTGGCTGACGGTGGCCTTGTGCAGGCTCAACTGCTGGGCCGCCTTGGTGTAGCTGCCGCTGTCCACGACGTACACGTAGGCGCGCATTGCTTCGAAACGATCCATCGTGGGCCTCCTCGAGGGTGGGTGATCTTCAGCCATTGTCAACGAACACCAAACAGTCCGTCGCCGCCAGCGAACTAGGCAGACCTGGTTGCGGCATCTAAAGTCAGAAGTCGAGATAGACCATGACCTACCTACTCCTCAAATACGGCCATCTGCTCGGCGCCATCCTCATGGGCGCGGGCCTGATCGGCGTGTGGATGTTTGATCTCAGATCGAGACAGCTGCGCGAGCTCAATGCGCTCGCCGAGACGGTCCGCAACATCGCCGTGTTCTATGACGGACTGGTCGTGCCGGGCGCCCTGCTGCTGCTGGCTTCCGGAACCTGGATGAGCGTCGAGTTCTATGGCGGCTGGAATTTCGTCAAAGTGCCCTGGTTGCTGGGAATGGTGGTGCTGTTCGCCTTTGAGTTTGTCGAGGGCAACACGATCACCCGGCTTCACTTCATGCGCCTGCTGCGGCTGACCCGAGAGGCGCTGCGGGTCGGCGCGGTGACGCCGGAGCTCGCCGAAGTGCGGGCCAGGGCCGTTCCCACCTTCACCCATTTCCTCGATCTGCCGATCCTGTTCCTGATCGTGGCGCTGGGCGCCATCCGGCCCACGAACTGGACGCTGTTCACGGTCGGCACCGTCGCTGCGCTGGTCACCGCCACGGCGTTGACGCTGTACATCCCGAAGCTGTACCCATGGGCGGCGGTGACACGCGAGCCCTGATCCGCGAGCCCCGACGCCAGCGGCGCGGCGCTTCATCGTCAAACCTGTGTTCCTGGAGGACATGACATGCCCAAACGCATTCACCTGATCGCCGGCATCCTGGCCCCGCTGTGCATCGCCACGTTCTTTCTGTCGACCGTGCTGGTCGAGCTGTTCGGCTCACCGGCCGCGGTGGCGCAGGTCAAGTCGCTGATCGTCACCCCGGGCCTGTGGATCCTGGTCCCCGCCATCGCCGCAGCCGGCGGCAGCGGCTTTTTCCTGTCCAGGTCCCGGCGTGGCCGGCTGGTCGACACGAAGAAAAAACGCATGCCCTTCATCGCCGCCAACGGGCTGTTGGTGCTGATCCCGTGCGCGATCGTGCTGGACCGCTGGGCGGCGGGAGGGTCGCTGGACGCATCGTTCTACCTGCTGCAAGCGTTGGAACTGGTCGCGGGTGCGGTCAATCTGACGCTGATGGGCCTGAACGTGCGCGATGGCCTGCGCATGGCAGGGCGACTGCGTGGCCCCGCGCCGCGCGCGTCTGCCGCCTCGTGAGCCTGCTCGATGCGCAAGGCCGGCAGCCCGAACGCCGGGTGGCTTAGCGTGAACGATGCGGTGCCACGAAGTCTCTTTCATCTTTGGGGGTGGTGCCAGCCACCGGGTGACGCGTTGGTAGCAACGTCAGCGAATCGCTCGCCAAGGTCGGCGAATCCGTTGCCTATTTCGGGAACATGAACTGAACTTGCGCGCTGATCTGCGATTTGGCTCGGAAATCGGGGCGAACCACGTTGTAGCAGGCGGAAAGCTGCGTGTTCACCGGCAGCTTGCGCAAGTGGAAGATCTTGCCGCCGCCGGTCGGGGCGGTCCATTGCTGGCCGCTGTCGGCTTTCCAATCCACGGTCACAGGATGGGCGCGCTCGTGCCCGAACGACCGCGGCTCGCGTACGGTGCGGCAGCCGCGCCCCATCTCACCGCCAACTTTCCGCCAGGGGCCGCCGCCACGGTGAGTTCCGCGTCCATGCCGCCGTTCAGGAACATGCGAGATTCAGCGCGTCAGTCGTGCGATCGCATCGGCAATGAGGCGTTCGGCCGCCGCCGCGTCATCGACGACCCCTCCCAACGTGAAGAAGGGGTGAATCATTCCGGGGAAGCACACGTACTGCGTGGGCACGCCGGCCGCTTCAAGACGCTTCGCGTAGGCCTCGTTCTCGTCTACTAGCGGATCATACTCGGCGCTGATGACCAGAGCGGGCGCCGCGCCGACGAGATCATCGCGCAACAACGGTGATGCGCGCCAGTCGGAGCGCTGGTCGACATCGGGAACGTAGCGCTCGATAAACCAGCGTAGCGCCGCAGCCGTCAGCATGTATCCGGATGCGTTGCGTGAATACGAAGGCGACTCCCGGGTCAGGTCTGTGGCCGGGTAGATCAGCACCTGCAGGGCAATGTTGGGGCCTCCCTCATCTCTTGCCTGAAGCGCCACAACTGCCGCAAGTGTTCCCCCTGCGCTGTCGCCGGCGACGATCACGCGCGAAGCGTCGATGCCGAGTTCCGAGGCCGCACTCACACACCAGGTGGTGGCATCCCACGCGTCGCGCACGGCGGCCGGGAATCGATTCTCCGGGGCCAGGCGGTAATCGACGGAAACGACCACGCAGTCCGCCGTCAGCGCGAGCCTGCGGCACGACGTGTCGTAGCCCTCGAGACTGCCCACGACCCATCCACCACCATGGAAGTAGAGCATCAGCGGTCGCGGTTCGATAGCGGGCGAGGGGGTGTAGACCCGCGCTGCGATGGGGCCATCGCGACCAGGGATGATGATCTCGCGCGCGCTCCAAACGTCCGGCCGCGGTGGCTGCAGTTTCATGCGCTCCCGTGTGTACTGCTCGCGCAGTTGGCTTGGGGAGAGGTTCGTGGGAAGGTCCCCTGCGAGTTCCATCGCGCGGACGGCTTGAGGTGAGAGGGTCACGTCGCACTCCAATGATCTGGGTTGATGGCATGCCGGTGACGCAATATATCAGATGGCATTTGACATATCAGATGTCCGGTGAGATATTGAAACCTCGACCCCGCCTTCTCCACGCACATATTCGGAGGTTCGTCATGCCTGCCTTCTCTCGCCGTGGTTTCCTGGGTTCCACCGTTGCGCTGGCGGCTGCCTCGGCCACTCCTGGTTTTGCGCAGAACGTCATCCCGATTCGTGTGGCGAATCCTGCCGCCGACGATGATCCGATCGGTGTCGCCGCCGCTTTCTTCGCCAAGCGAGTCAAGGAATTGGCGGGCAACGCGGTTGCCGTGCGGGTGTTTTCGCGTTCTGCTCTCGGCAACGAATCGGTCGCGCTGGAGGCAACGATTGCGGGAAACATCGACGTGGACATCGTCAGCAACACCGTCCTTAGCGGCACGGTGCCTGAGTTGGCGGTTCTCGACGTCCCCTACGGGCTCACCAGTCCCGATCACGCGTGGAAGGTCCTGGACGGTGAAATCGGCGGAACCCTCAACGAGAGGATCCAGGCGAAGGGATTGCGCGTCGCGGGATGGGCCTACGCCGGCAGCCGGTGCCTCATGATGCGAAACAAGCCCGTGGACAAGGTGGCCGATCTCGCCGGTATGAAGCTTCGAGTACCGGCGAACCAGACGTACAACGATGTGGCCAAGGCCTGGGGCACGATCCCCACGACCGTACCTTGGCCCGAGACCTACCTCGCGCTGTCACAGGGCGTAGTCGACGGGATCGAGACCGCGCCGGGTCCGTCGTTCGACCAGAAGCACTTCGAGGTTGCCAAGTACCTCGTGCGAACTGGGCACCTCATCTACTTCCACATCTGGGTGATCTCCGACAAATCCTATCGTTCGTGGCCGGAACCGGTCCGGGCGGCGGTCACCACGGCGGCCTCGGAGGCGGCGCTCATGAATCGCAAGCTTCGACTTGCGCAGGAACTCGGCATCTACGACGAGTACAAGAAGAAGGGTGTCACGGTGATCGAGCCGACACGCGCAGAGTTCGCGGCGAAATTGCGGTCCGTGCAGGATAGTGTGAAGCCGGAGCTCTTGCCGACGTTGCAGCGCATCCGGGCGCTTGGGTAATGGTGATCGCTGCTAGGCGGGGCGATCGCGTAGCCGATGCGATACGCTTCGCTGCCGGCGTACTGCTCGTGATCGTGACCGTGGCGCTGTTGCTCGTCATCGCCGGGCGTTATGTGGGATTCGCGACCGCTTGGGCCGACGAGGTAGCCCGGGTAGCGTTCATGTGGTCGGTTGCCCTCGGGGGCGCTTCGGGGGCGTATCGCGGTCTCAATTTCGCCGTCCCGCTCGTCGGTACCCACTTGCGGGGCCGACCCAAGGCGATTCTCGAGTCTGCGCTGGCGCTTGTGGTAATCGTCATGTGCGTGATATTGCTGTGGGCAACCACGCAATCCCTGCCCGTTGCGATGTTGGGCAAGTTGCCAGCGCTTGGCATTTCCGGGGCGTGGTTCCACGTCGCGATCGTCGCCTTCTCCGTGCTGACGGTTCTCTTCATGGCCATCCGGCTCGTCGAGTCGTGGCGCGGAGCCGAGTGACCGATCGTGGCCGGCGTTGCCATCGGCTTCGTCGCATTGCTCGCCCTTCTCTCCGGGGTGCCGATCGCATTCGTGATCCTTCTCGCGTCGTTCCTGCTGGTAGCTATCGATCCATTCGTGAACTTCGGCGCGGTGCCGGCAATCTTCGTCCAGGGCGTTGATTCGTTCATTCTGCTCTCGATCCCGCTCTTCGTCCTCGTTGGCGTGATCATGAACGCCGGCGGCATAAGCGAGCGCCTGCTCAATCTCGCCGTGGTGCTGGTGGGCCATCTAAAGGCCGGCATCGCGCATGTGAACATCGTCGCCAGCATGATCTTCTCGGGCATGTCCGGGACCACGACCTCCGACGTAGCTGGCCTTGGGCGCATCGAGATTCCGATGATGGTCAAGGAGGGATTCAGGCCCGAGACCGCAGCGGTCGTTACCGCGGTGTCCGCCACGATCGGTCCGATCATTCCGCCGAGCGTGCCGTTCATCCTGTACGGCGCCCTCACGAGCACGTCGATCGGCAAGCTCTTCCTTGGCGGAGTAGTCCCGGGTGTGTTGCTGGGCCTCTGGCTGATGGCGGTAGTGGCGTGGCTGGCACACCGCGGCCATATTGTCTCGACCCGATACACCCGCGAGCGTGCGAACCTCAGGCTCGTGCTCCGGGCGATCGGGCAGAGTTTCTGGGCCCTTCTCACTCCGTTCCTCCTCATCGGCGGCATGACGACGGGGTGGTTCACGGCCACCGAGGCCGCCGGAGTGGCAGTCGTGTACGCGATCGTCGTCGTCCGCTACGTCTATCGCAGCGTGACCTGGCGGGAGCTCTTTCGCATGTTCTGCGAGTCGGCGGAATACGTCGGCGTGATCATGGTGATGGTCGCCGCGGCGAGCGTGTTCGGCTGGCTCACTATCCAAGGCGGGGCGGCGGAGGCCCTCCTGACCTGGTTGACGGGCGCGCGACTGGAGCCGATGCACCTCCTAATACTCCTCAACGTAATCTTGCTCGTGATGGGCATGTTCGTCGAGGCGACGTCGATGATCATTCTCCTGTCGCCGATCCTCGTGCCGATCATCCGGTCGACCGGCATAGATCCGGTGCACTTCGGCGTGGTCTTCACGCTAAACATGATGATCGCGACGATCACGCCTCCGGTTGGCATCTGTGGTCTGATCGCATCCCAGATCGCGGGGGTCACGATCCAGCGGTTCTCGGTGGAGGTCATACCGTACGTAGCCGCCATGATTGCGTTCCTGTTCGTGATCCTGTTTCTGCCGCCCCTCGTCACGTTCCTGCCTAACCTCATGTTCGGCTGATCGGCCGCCGCCTCATCGTGACCCGCCCCGACAATTCGTTGCGTTCCCGCGCCTATGGATTGCTCCAAGAGTGGATCGTTACTCAGATCCTTCCCCCGAACACGATCGTGACGGAGGAAGCGCTGTCGGAGCGCAGCGGGATCGGACGCACGCCTATCCGCGAGGCGCTTCAGCGTCTTGCGCGTGAAGGGCTGGTATCCATTCGGCCACGTTCATCGATCGTGATCCTCGAGATGACGGCAGCGCGGCAGCTGCAGTTGCTCGAGGTGCGGGCTTCTCTCCAGGAGCAGACGGTTCGGCTCGCGACTCGACGCGCCGATACCGACGAGCGTGCTCGCATGCTACTGCTCGCGTCAGCGGTGGAGGACGCTGCGCGTATCGGGGACGGCGAGCTCTACCTGCGGATCGCGCGGGATATCCACGCGATTCTGTATCAGGCCGCGCGCAATGAGTTCCTGCTGGGCTTCATGGGCAGCCTCTATGCGCTCTCGCGCCAGTTCTCTTTCACCCACCTGCGGGACGTGGACATTCCCCGCGCATCGGCCACGCATGTGGCCATATTGCGGGCCGTTGCAGCGCGCGACGAGGAGGCTGCCGCACGTGCATCGCAGGCGATGATGGATTTTCTCTACGAGTTCACCGAAGGCAGGCGAGCCTCGGGCAGCAGGCGAACGAAGCGGACTCGCTCGGCCTCGGCCGGGGACGTGCGCGCGGGGCGCCGCGAAGGCTGAGACTTCTTCGGGGCGCAGTTCAGCGCCCCGACGGTGGGAGCGCGGGTCGGGTCGGCTCAGCATCGGATGGCCGGCCGTCGGCCGAGCGCGTAGGCACGGCCGCGCCGGAGGTCGGTGTACCCGCGTTGTCCGTGCTTCTCGTCACCGGCACTTGCCTTTGGCGCACAACCGGCGCCTGCACGGCCGGGAGCGCTGATGAAACGGGTGCGCCACCGGCGGCGGCCCGCGCTCCTCCGGGCGAAGGCGCCCCCGTTGCGCCCGACGACCTGCCCGGACCGGAGTCGACTGCCCCGAACGCAGGGAGCTTCGCCTGAGCGGATCCGGGGCTCTGGGCGCCCGCTGGCGTTTCTGCGAGCGGAAACTTGGAGGGAAGGTCCGACTTTCCCACATGAAACATAACCTCCTTCGTGCACAGCGGGGCGGCAAACGGCGAGGGCTTGGAGAAGCACACTTGCGCGGTCCACGTGCCTTGCGGCTGCAGTTCCGCCAGCGCCACGAGCGCCTCGCCGGAAGCCAATCCTGCGCCGGCGCCGCTAAAGGAGGTCACCGAGAAATTGGGCGCCACGAGCTTGTGGGCGCCTTGCCATTTCTGCAACCGGAGCTCGAGTTTCTTGTCCTGGACGGCACCAATGGAGCTCGCGTTCATCAGCACTGCGAACTTGATTGTCTTCGCGTCGCCAGCGAAGAGGTCTCCCTGTTTCGGCGCGCCGAGGTCGAAGAATCCGAACTGCGGAACAACAGGCGTTGCCGGAGATGCCTTCGCAGGCGCACCGACATGCACCGGAACATTCGACGGCAGCGTGCTTGCCACGTTCCAGTTCGGCTGCGTTGCCGTGTACTTGTCCTTGTTCTTCTTGATCATCGCCTGCGCGTCCGGCTGCTTCACCAGGCCTGCGAACGGGGGACACACTGCTTCGCCGCCGGGCGGGCAGTTGCCGCCGCTGTAATACGAGTGCGGGAGCTTCTGCGACATGGCGCTGAGCGGCTTGCAACCGGCTCCAGGGCTCACGAACGGATCCAGGGCGCACTTGAACTCCGCATCGACGTACGGCCCGCTCTTCGACCCCAGCAAGTACACGCTGTAGGCTTCGCCCGGACCCGGATTCCCCACAACCCGCGCCGTGTGGCTAAAGTCATCCCAGGTGAGCGTGGCCGAATCGAACAGGAACACCTTGCTGAACTCCTGGTTCCATTCTTTGTGCGGATAGTTCTTGGTGTCGTTGTACGTAGAGCAGTGCTGCCACCCTTTGACCATGCACGAGCCCTTCACGATGTACTTGCGGACCGGATGGGTTCCCTCCAGATGTTCCGAGGCGTCGGTCAATTGGGCGTTGCAGGACGACGTAAGGCTTCCCGCCGCCAGGGTGGCGGTGCACGTATAGGATTGCGCTTGCGCGCCGCCTCCGGCCGCGACCAGAGCGAGGATGACGCTGATCAGCGCCACCCTTCTCCCGGTCACGGCGCGCAGCACGTCGGCGACCATCGCGTTGTCGATCATCAGCGGCTCGCTTCGAGGGTGCATTGCTCGGGTCATCACTTGAGCTTTACGTTGTCACGCTTGATCAAAGTGCCGTCCTTCGGGTCCAGCGTTACCGACGAGATCGCCGTGTCGTCCATCACCGTGACAGTCCAGTAGACGCGCGGCTTGCCGGTCGCCTGGCCAAACGTGGTCAGCCCGAGTCCGATGCCATCGGCGCTGGCCTTCAATCCCGCCTTGCGCGCGGCGTCCAACGCCTTGTCGCTGTCCATGAAGTCGCCCGCGAGGGGATCCACCGACGTATTGCGCCCGACCTCTTCCAGGTCGACCTCGAGGTTGCGCGCCGTCGCGATCGCGCTCTTCTTGAGCTTCGGGCTGTAGACCGTGTACAGCCAGGAACGAGCGGTGCCGTCCGCTTTCGCGGTCAGCGTCGAAACGTGCGTGAGCACGGCGTCCGCCTGCCACTTCTTGGCGTGCGCAAGCACCTCATTGAGCGCGGCCTTGGCAGTGGAGGCTGCGAGTGCCGGTGCCGCGGTGAAGATCATGGAGGCGACGACGGTCACGCTGGCGACCGCGAGAACGGGGGCGATCAGGCGCTTGGGCATGGTCATTGCACGGCGGTGCGAGCGGTGTTCGAGGGAGCGGGGCATGGCGTCGTCGGTGGGGTGAGCGCGCCTTAGCGCAATCCACGCGGGGGCCGACGCGGGACAGTCGCGAGGCGCCGCAGTTGGACGATCAGCTCGTCAAGGCCTCCCAGCGGGAGCTCGTCGCCGCCAGGATCAAGCACCACTTGCCAGGCGCCACGGACTCTGCGCAGGGCCAATCGGACCTCGTCGCCGACCCGTGGGTCCGCGGGACGGCGAGGCTCGGGGTTGGTCGACGCATCCATGGCCAGTCTCCGAAGGGCTTACCTTGCTCGCTCGCGCATTGCCCACTGTGGAGGAGAGCATTGCCCGCGCAGCGATTGGCTCGCAGTCTATGGCGCCGGGCGTTACAACGGCGTCACAAGATTCTGCGTTGCGTAACCGGCGCGGTCGGCGCGCGCCATGCGGGACGGCGGACGCAGCAACGCAGATACCGGCGTGGATGGCGTCAGCGCGCCCGCGAGTCGCCGGCGGTGTCGAGCTTGCGTTGCCAGTGCGTGACGGTTGCCTCGTCGCCGCGCTCGCGGCAGTGCGCGATCAGTTCGGCCACGAAGCCCTGCAGCAGCGGTACGCTGCCGATCGTCCTCGCTTCGCGTACGGCCTCCTCGAGCAACGCCCGCGCGCGGTCGGCATCACCCCGGCGCTGCGCAAGCTCCGCGAGCGTGGACAGGGTCAGCGCATGTCCGCGCCGGTAACCCACGCGCTCGGTCATCTGGCGAGCCTCGTCGCCGTAAGCCTGCGCGGCGTCGAGGTCGCCCTGGTCGATCGCGCAGCGGGCAAGCCAATACGCGCAGTTCGCCACCTTGAGCGGGGAAACGCCGCGAAATCGCTCGATCGCCGTGGCGAGGCACGCCTTCGCGTCGTCGAGCCTTCGCATGGCGGTGTAGGTCGCGCCGATTTCGAGCAGGAGCGCGGCATCGGTAACCTGGTCGATCCTTCCGCGCAGGGACTCCCGCGCGGCCTGGGCGATCGCAAGGGCATCCTCGTAGCGCTCGTGTTCGAACGCCTGCACCGTGCGCTTGATTGCCAGGTCCGCGTCGAGTGTCGGGTCGTCGCTGCCGCCGGCGAGTGTCGCCATGGCTTCGAGTGCCCGCGTGCGGCCGGCTTCGTCCCCGAGGTTGCGGAACAAGTCGACGCACGCGCAATGGATGCGGAACGCATCGGCGCCATGGGCACCGTCGGCGATCGCCGCTTCGTAATGGGTGATCGATTCGCGCAACGCATGCATGTGCGCCGCAGCTTCGGCGGCCTGCACCCGGGCTGAGATCGCCTCGTGGGCACGGTCTCCCGCTTCGAGGTGTTGAGCAACCGCGCCGGGCGTTCCGCCGATACCCGCGAGCGCGGCCGCAAGCCTGCGATGCGTCAACCGCCGGCGCTCCGCTGTCATCGCGTCGGCGAGCGAGCGGCGGATCAGCTCGTGCGCGAATCGATAGCCCTTGACGCCGGGCGCGATGAGGTGGGCCGCCATCGCGACGTCGAGCGCGTCGGCGACTGCCCACTCGTCGAGCTCCGCGCAGGCTGCGATCCGGCTGATGTCGAACCCGTCGCCCGCAAGACTCGCCGCCGCGAGCACACGGCGCACGACTCCTCCGAGCCGGTCGACGCGCCGCAGCACGGCTTCGCGCACGCTGCGGGAGATCGGCAGCTCGCGATAGTCCTCGGTGTCGTCGTCGTAGGGCGTGGACCAGGTGCCACCGTCGCGCCAGAGCACGCCGGCGCTGAACAGGTCGCGCAGCGATTCCATGATGAACAGCGGATTGCCGGCCGTGGCCGCGTGCAGCCGACGCGAGAAGACTGCCGCGCTCGTACTGCCCGACAACGCCCGGACCAGCTTCAGCACGTCGGTCTCGGTCAGCGGTTCGAGAGCGATCCGCGTGAGCAGACCGTCGTGCTCGATGGCGCCCAGCGCACTCTGCACGGCCACGTTCGCCGCGAGGTCGTGCTCCCTGGCCGCCGCGAGCAATCGGGTTCGCTGCGCGCGCCGGACGAGGTGGGCGACGAGCTCGGCGCTGGCGCTGTCGAACCAGTGCAGATCATCGAACACGAGCGAGCCGTCGCCGGCAGCGGTCAGCAGCGCGATGGCGAGCCCTTCGAGGAACCGCCCCTTCGTCTCGGCCAGCGGAAGTGGCGCATTCGCCTCGTCGCCGGAGAGCGCCGGCACCAATCGCGCCACCTCGGCCTGCCAGACCGGATCGAGCAGCTCGAACCAGCGCGTGTCATCCCGGTACGCGAGCCAGAGCGCTTCGGCCACGGGATAGTACGGCGTATCGCGCGAGATCTCCCGTCCCTCGAGCACGAGCGCGCGGCCGTGCGAGCGCGCGAACTCCGCGAGGAGGCGGCTCTTGCCCAAGCCCGGATCCCCCGTCACCAGCGCGAGCCCCCGCCCAAGCGCATCAAGCCGGACCCACGCCGACTCGCGGCCGATCAGGGGAGGCTGCAACGTCGGAGCTGCGGCGTCGTTGCCTGACGGTACCGATATGTCCTCGGCCGACTCCAGCCGGCGGAGCCAGGCAAGCGTCTCGTCGGCGGGGGCGACGCCGAGTTCGCGCCGGAGGAGGTCGCGGCAGCGCTCGAACTGCGCGATCGCCGCGCGGCGGTCGCCAGCCCCGTAGAGGAGTCGTATCAGATCGCGGTGGCATCGTTCGTCGAGCGGATCGTCGTCGACCAGCGTGCGCGCGAGCGCGACGGCGCCGGCAACATCGCCCGCACGCTCGCGGGCCGCTGCCTCGCGTGCCAGCGACGTCCGCCATAGGTTGCCGAGATTCTCCCGCTCGACGGCCAGCCACGCGCCGAAGCCGGTGGCACCCTTCGGGTCGACGCCGGCCAGCAGCGGGCCGCGATAGATCGCGAGGACCTCGGCATCGTTCGCCGACGCCGCAGCCCGTCGCAGCCGGTCGACGTCGACGTCAGTCCCCGGCCGCAAAACAATCTCGTCGCCGCGCGCTTCGATCCAGGGTCCGACGGCCGTCGCGTTGATGCGGTGCAATTCCTGGCGGAGGCTACGCCGCGCGACGCCGTCGTCCCGGTCGGACCAGAGCAGCGCGGCTGCGTGCATCCGGGTGATCGGCCCCTGGACAGCGACATAGGCCACCAGGGCGAGCGCCTTGCGGGTGGGAAGCTCGATTGCGCGACCGGCGCGGATGCGTGGCTGCCCGAGCAGTTCGAGCACCAGCGGCTCGTCCACCCGCGACTTCGCCGGCTCGATTGGCGTCCTGGGCATTTGCTCCCCACGCGTCGGCCGCGCCCGCGCCCTTCGCTACCCCCTGAATCATGATGCGCCGCCCTGACATGCTCCGCCCCCGCCGGTGCCGCAATCCTTGCTGCCGATCAATGAATCCCCAAGAAATTCGCGCTTGCGTTCCTGCGCAGCAGCGCCGACACCACGACCGGATTTGCGCCAGCGCAAGAAAGTGCGATGTCCGCAAGTTCACGTCATGGCCTCTGTGCTATGGCGCAAAGCCGAACGGCAGCATGTCGCCCAGATCGAGGGCAGGCGACTGATCGCGCAGTGCACGCTGGCGTCGCTGACCGAAGCCGCGCGCCTGTTCGAAGGATGTTCGAGCCGCCGGCGCTGCCGGGCGAGGAGATGTCGTTCAACGAAGACAAGCGCCGCGACCCGCCCGCATGGCGGTCATGTTCAGGTAGGCTCGACGGCGATGCCGAGTCCTTTTGCCGCCTGGCGCACCCGCTCGTCGAGGCTCAGCAGCCGCAGGCCAGCGACCGCGGAACGCGCGACGAGAAGTGATGCGAGGTGGATGGCATCGAGCGTCCGGACCGGGTCACCCGGGAACGGCCGGCGGGCACGATCGACGACCTCGCCCGCGATTCGCAGCACGTGCCAATGCGCCGCTGCGGCGGCAAGGTGCGCTCGGCTGTCGGTTGCTTCGGATTCCGTGAGCTCCCCGAGCGCCACCGCCCGCAGCAGCACGCGATCGCACTCGATGAGGGTCAGGTCGGAAGCGACGACAACATCGGCCGCCCGGAGCAGGCGGCGTATCGCGACTGCGGTCGGCTCGTCGAGGAGCCACGCGAGCACCGCACTCGACTCGGCGTAGAGATTCACCGAGTGCCGCGCTCCTCGTCCAGCAATTGGGCGACGCTTCGCCGGCGCTCGCCTGGGGTGCGTCGCAGCGCGCGATACGGATTCGCTCGGGTCGGCGTCCCCGGCGTCAGCAGGCCCTGCCGGACCAGCGCCTGAAGTCCTGCCGGCATCGACGGATCGCGCTGCTGCCCTTGCCCAGGTGGCAGGAGCTCTGCCACGACTTCTCCCCGATCGGTGACCAGGACGCGCTCTCCCGATCGCACGCGGCGAAGGTATTCGCTCAGCTTGTTCTTGAGGTCACGGACGCCGACGGTTTGCATGTAAGCCATTGTAGCCACTTGTGGCCACATCATCAAGTCGCGCAGCGCCACGCCCTGCGCTGCGGCGTCGCGCTCGAAGAAGCAGCGCGCCGGGAGGCACTGCTCGTGCAGGTCTTCAGCGCACGGCGAGCGCCGCGCGATCGCGCTCGCCGCCGGTGGGATCGATGCACAGGTACGAGGGCCGCTGATCCTCGATGGCGTAGGCGGGCAGGTTGGACTGCGACGAGCAGACGCGCCCGTCCTTCGTGAAGGAGAAGTCGCGCAGGAACGTCACCCGCGTCGGGCTGGGGTAGCTCATGAAGGTCTTGGTCGCCGGCGAGAAGCGCAGCACGCGATCGGAGTTGTTGGCGGACATCCAGATGTCGCCGGTCGGCCGCCAGACGTTGAGTGCGTAGGGCGTCTCGTACTCGCCGGGCGCGACACCCGGAATCTTCCAGGACTCGAACTTCGCGGTGGCGGGGTCGAAGCGCATCAGGGCGCCCTCGTCGAAAGCGGGGATCCACAGGATGCCGTCCCGGTCGAATCGCGGACGGCGCGGGCCACGCAACGGGGTGTCGAACTCCTGCACCTCCATGGTCTTCGGATCCACGCGCCCGATCTTGCTGGCGTACAGCTTCGCGTACCAGATGCTGCCGTCCTTCGGGTTGACGTCGATGCCGTACGGAAACGCGAGCACCTTGTAACCGAGGAAGCGGTGGTCGGAGAACTCGAGCAGGAGCGAGCGGTCGGGGAACCACGACGAGATGCGCAGCAGTGTTGGGAACAGCATGTCGTTCACCCAGCGCCAGAAGCCGTTGTGCGGCAGCCGGATCACCGTCATTGTCCCGGTCTTCGGGTCGAAGCGACCAAGCTGGTTGGAGGCGACGATGGTGAACCAGACGATGTCGTTCGCGTCCACCCGCACCGTGTGCGGGTACAGCGCGTCGCCGGGCACCGGGTAGGTCTCGAACCGCTTCGATTTCGGATCGAACGACATGATCGTCGACGACAGCGCATTGGTGATCCAGATCCGGCCGTCGCTCGTTTGCGCCATGCTGTGCGGCCCGTGCTTGCCGGAGAAGACGCCGATCGGCAGTTGCATGCCGGAGAACTTGCCGGCGCGCGGCAGGTCGATGTCGGGCTGCTTGTATTTGTCGATCCTGCCGTCCTTGGGGTCGAGCACCCAGAGGAGGTCGTGCCCCTCGTCGGTGCCGTACAGGAGGCCATCCTCGGCGACGTCCAGGTCGTGGATGAACGACATCGCGTCGCCGACCAGCCATTCCTCGACCTTCGCACGCGCGAGCTCCCCCGACGCACCGTAGTCGTGCCGGGTGTGGACCGGCTTGCCGTCGAAGTCGCGCGCGAGCACGTCGGCGAAGCGCTCCTTCTGCGACCGCGTGACCATCGCCAGCATGCCCTCCATCTTGCGGATGGTGTCGAGCCACAGGTCGTGGCTGCGCGGCGCGCGCGTCGTCGCGTTGCCGAGCTGGTGGCAATAGTTGCACTGGCTCACGAAAGCGGCGCGATCCGACGGCGACGACCAGCCGAGGCGCGCGTTGTGCGCCGACGCCGCGAGCGCGTCGGAAGCCGATTCCTTGCTGGCGAACGGCGGCAGGCGCAAGTCGAGCTTGTGCGCGGCGTCCGCGGCGGATTCCACGCTCGCCTTCGTGTCCTCGTAGTTGGCAAGGCGCGCGCGGACGTCGAGGCTGCCCGCGTAGGGCGTGCGGATCGCATAGCTTCCATCCGCGGCGGTGTAGACGGTCTGGCGGGCGGACTTCTGCGCGTTGAACACGGTCACCATGGCGCCGAAGGCGGGCTTGCCGTCGGGCAGCGTGACCGTGCCCGTGAACGAAGCGGCGAGGGCGAGCGACGGCAGCATGAAGGCCGCGGCGAGGGCGACGCGCAGGGGACGCGTGAACCGGCCGCGAGCAGGGTTAGTCATGACGGGTTCCTTCAGGCGGCCTGCGGTGCGGCGGACATGGCGCCGGCAGGCTGGAACCACGCGAACAGGCTCCTGCCCTTGTGCAACGCCGGCAACATTCCCACGGCGAGAATCGACATCAGCGGTCCGCCGGTCATCACGTTGGTCAGCAGCATCACGCCTGCGATGTCGAGCTTCGCGTCGCCCAGGCCCTCGCCGAGCCACAGCACCAGGATCAGCGCGAGACCGCTCACCTGGTTGACGAGAAGGATCCCCTTGAACAGCGCGAGCGAATGGCCGCGCCACAAGAGCAGCGCCTGCACCAGCAGGCAGAGCGCCGACAGGTAGTAGGCATTGGCCGACCAGCCGATGGCGGCCATGACCAGGGCACTCAAGAGGAGGAGTGCCGCGTGGACCTTGACCTTCGTCGGGCGAACGTGGTGGTGCATGGGGTCTCCTTGGCTTGCGGGATCGCGAGCCGATGGCGCCGCGGCGTTGTGCTAGTAGCGGTGCGCGGGAAACAGGCCCGCGACGCTGCGGACGGACGATACGGCGTGCGATCCGGTGAACGCCTGCGCGAAGGAGGCGCGCTTCGCGACGACATCCTCGGCGGCCGTCGATGCGATGAACGGGATGCAAACCGCGATCGCGGCAGCCGTCGCGGCGACGAGCGATACCCCATTGCGGACATTACGTTGCATGGCGGCTCCAAGGCGGGTGATTGGTATGGCGAAAGCGTAGGCGCCAATCCTCTGCCGCACCCCACCCATCGCGGGGGGAGGGCCTTTCCTCACCCCCCTATGCCGAGGGGGGCTTCGATCGGCGCCGATCGATATCGTTCGCCTCCACTGGGCCGGAAGACTTCCGCGCCCGCCCGGAGAGAACATGAATCGAATCGCCCGCATAGGAGTTCTGATCGCCGGTCTGACGCTCGCTTCGGCAGGCGCGTCGAACGCCGCCGCGCAACAGGTCCTGCCCTTCCCGCCCACGCCCTCGGGCAGCCTCGCGGCGCCGACCATGCAGGAGTCGACGTACAGCCCGCTGCCGGTGCCCAAGCGGCTGGCGAAGGACGCGCCCAACATTCTCATCGTCCTCATCGACGACGTGGGTCCCGCGCAGGCGGACACCTACGGCGGCGAGATCCACACGCCCACCTTGAGCCGGATCGCTGCGCAGGGCATCTCCTACAACCGGTTCCACACGACCGCGATGTGCTCGCCCACGCGCGCCACGCTGCTCACCGGACGCAATCATCATCGCGTGGCCAACGGCCAGATCACCGAACTCGCCAACGACTGGGACGGCTATCGCGGCGTCATTCCGAAAACGAGCGCGACCGTCGCGCAGGTGCTCAAGGACTACGGCTATCGCACCGGAGCGTGGGGCAAGTGGCACAACACGCCGGCCGAGCATACGACCGCCGCCGGTCCGTTCGACTTCTGGCCGACCGGCTACGGCTTCGAGTACTTCTACGGCTTCCTCGCCGGGGAAGCGTCGCAGTACGAGCCCATGCTCGTGCGCAACACGGCGTACGTCGAGCATCCGCGCACGTCCGGCGGCCACGACTACTACCACCTGAGCGAGGACCTCGCGGACGACGCCATCGGTTGGCTGCGGCAACACAAGGCGCTCGCGCCCGACAAGCCGTTTCTCATGTACTGGGCGAGCGGCGCTTCGCACGGCCCGCACCAGGTGCCGCGTCCGTGGGCGGACAAGTACAAGGGCAAGTTCGACGACGGCTGGGACAACTACCGCGAGCGCGCCTATCAGCGCGCGAAGAAGCTCGGATGGATTCCGCAGAACGCGAAACTGACCCCGCGTCCGGCGAACCTCGCGTCCTGGGATTCGATCCCGGAGAACGAGAAGCCCTTCCAGCGCCGCCTCATGGAGGTGTACGCGGGATTCACCGAGCACGTCGACGCGCAGGTCGGCCGCATGGTCGACGAAATCGGGCGGCTCGGCTACGGCGACAACACGCTGATCCTGTACTTCTGGGGCGACAACGGCGCATCGGCCGAAGGCCAGAACGGCACCATCAGCGAGCTCCTCGCGCAGAACGGCATTCCGAGCACCACGGCGCAGCACATCAAGGCGCTCGACGGCCTCGGCGGCCTCCCGGCGCTCGGCTCACCCAAGACCGACAACATGTATCACGCGGGCTGGGCGTGGGCGGGCAGCGCGCCCTATCAGTACACGAAACTCATCGCTTCGCACTTCGGCGGCACGCGCAACCCGCTCGCCGTGCGCTGGCCGGCGAAGGTCAAGGCCGACGCCGCGCCCCGCTCGCAGTTCCTGCATGTGAACGACGTCGTGCCCACCCTGTACGACATCGTAGGCATCACGCCGCCGATGGTGGTGAACGGAGTCGCCCAGGATTCCTTCGATGGCGTGAGCTTCCGCAAGACCTTCGATGACGCGCGCGCCAAGGCCGGCAAGAAGACGCAGTACTTCGAGATCATGGGCAGCCGCGCCATCTATCACGACGGCTGGATGGCGTCCGCCTTCGGCCCGCGCACACCGTGGCTGCCGGGACTGCCCAAGGGTATCCGCGAGTGGACCCCGGACAAGGACACCTGGGAGCTGTACAACCTCGACGAAGACTGGTCGCAGGCCGACGATCTCGCCGCCAAGATGCCGGCGAAGCTCGAGCAGATGAAGCAGCTCTTCTTAGCCGAGATCACTCGCAACAACGGCCTGCCGGTCGGCGGCGGGCTCTGGGTGCCGGCCCTTCATCCGGAGCTGCGGGTGATGCCTCCGTACCACTCGTGGACGTTCCCCGGCGCGATCACCCGGATGCCCGAGATTGCCGCGCCCGCGCTCGGCAACCGGCCCAACGTCGTCACGGTGGACGCGGAGGTTCCCGCCAACGCGAGCGGCGTGATCTACGCACTGGGCGGCTTTGCCGGCGGCCTTACGCTCTACCTCGTCGACGGGGTGCCGGCTTACGAGTACAACCTGTTCGAGATCATGCGCACGCACATCCGCGCCCGCGACAAGGTGCCGGCAGGCAAGGTGAGGTTCGAGGTGGAAACGACGTACGTCGAGCGCAAGCCCGCCGGTCCGCTCAAGGTGGTGCTGAGGGTCGATGGGAGGGAGGTCGCTTCGGGCGTGGTGCCGGTCAGCGCGCCGCTCGCCTTCACCGTCACCGATGCCCTGGACTTCGGCGTCGACCTGGGCTCGCCGGTCGGCATCGAATACTTCGACCGCGCGCCGTTCAAGCTCGACGGGCGCATCGAGCAGGCGCGCGTCGAGTACCTGCGATGAAACGGCCGCGGCGGCCGAGGTCGCGATAACTCCGCAACCCCCTGGACCCGCGCTAATCTCATGTCTCACCCTGCCGCGTGGAGTCCGCAATGAGCACGCCCCTGGAGTTCACCCAAGCCCGCGACTGCCTGCTTGCGCATCGCGACGACTACGCCGCCGCCGTGCGCGATTTCCGCTGGCCACGTCTTACCACCTTTAACTGGGCGCTCGACCATTTCGACGTGCAGGCAAAGGACAACCACACGCTCGCGTTGTGGGTGGTCGACGAGGACGGGCGCGAGGAGAAGATCAGCCATCGCGACATGGCGGCGCGCTCCAACCGCATGGCGAACTTCCTGCGCGAGCACGGCGTTCGGCGCGGCGACCGCATGCTGATCATGCTGCCCAACTGTGTGGCGCTATGGGAGATCATGCTCGGCGCCATCAAGCTCGGCGCGGTAATCATTCCGGCGACCACACTGCTCACGTCCGGCGACATCGCCGATCGCATCGAGCGCGGTCGCGTGCGCCACGTCGTGGTCACCGGCAGCGAGACGGCCAAGTTCGCCTCGCTGCCCGGCGGCTACACGCGTTTCGCGGTCGGCCCCGCGGCCGCCGGCTGGATCGATGTCGCGGAGGCGGCAGGCGCCTCGGCGCAGTTCCGCGCCGACGGCGACACGCCGGCGAACGACCCGCTCCTGCTCTACTTCACCTCCGGCACGACCAGCAAGCCGAAGCTCGTGCTGCACACCCAGCAAAGCTACCCGGTCGGCCACCTGACGACCATGTACTGGATCGGGCTCCGTCCAGGAGACGTGCACTGGAACATCAGCTCGCCGGGCTGGGCCAAGCACGCCTGGAGCTCGTTGTTCGCGCCGTGGAACGCCGGCGCGACCGTGTTCGTCTACAACTACGCGCGCTTCGACGCCAAGGCGGTGCTCGACACGATCGTGCGCTGCGGCGTGACGACGCTGTGCGCCCCGCCCACCGTCTGGCGGATGCTGATCCAGGAGGATCTCGCGAAGTACCGGGTCGCGCTGCGCGAGCTGACCAGCGCTGGCGAGCCACTCAACCCCGAGGTGATCGACCGCGTGCGCGAGGCGTGGGGCCTCACCATCCGCGACGGCTACGGCCAGACCGAGACGACGTGCATCGTCGGCAATTCGCCGGGCCAGCCGTTGAAGCCGGGGTCGATGGGCCGCCCGATGCCCGGTTACGGCGTCACGCTGCTCGATCCCGAGGGCGCGCCGGCCGACGAAGGCGAGATCGCGCTGGTGCTCGAGCCGCGGCCGGTCGGCCTCATGACCGGCTACGCCGACGACCCCGCCAAGACCACCGCCGTCACCCAGGGCGAGCGCTACCGCACCGGCGACGTCGCATCGCGCGACGCCGACGGCTACATCACCTACGTCGGCCGCGCCGACGACGTGTTCAAGGCTTCCGACTACCGGATCAGCCCGTTCGAGCTGGAAAGCGTGCTGATCGAGCACGAAGCGGTGGCCGAGGCCGCGGTCGTGCCCAGCCCCGATCCGCTGCGGCTCGCCGTGCCCAAGTGCTTCGTCGCGCTGCGCGCGGGACACGCGCCGAGCCGTGAGCTCGCGCTGTCGATCCTCAAGCACGCGCGCGACCGGCTCGCGCCGTACAAGCGCATCCGGCGGCTCGAGTTCGCCGATCTGCCGAAGACCATCTCGGGTAAGATCCGCCGCGTCGACTTGCGCAACGCCGAGGCGGCGCGAACGGGCGAGCGCGGCGCCGCGGAATTCTGGGAAGAGGACTTGCCCGAGCTGCGTTAGCGACCGGGCATCCGGGAGCAATCCATACAACGGGGGTACGTCAGAGCGACCACTCCCTTGGCTTGCGCGCGATGGTGGTGGCGAACACCTTCCTTGTACCCCCGGGAGCCGGGAAGATCTCGGTCTTGCTCGACAGCACGTCCCAGCCCGCAAAGCGTTGCGTCAAGTCGTCGCTCTTGAATAGGCAATGTCCCTCTGGCGCGAACATGGCCATGAAGGTAGTTCCTTCAGTGAGGACGTTCACGACAGCCACTCCTCCCGGGCGTACGTGCGCCAGAAGGTCGGCCAGCTTCCGGTAGGCAGTGGGGCAGTCGAAGAACATCAGCAGCCCGATGCAGACGATTGCATCGTAGTCTTCGGCGATCTCGTGATTCCGGAGGTCGGCTTCGGCGGCGGTCAGGCGCAGGCTCGTCTGCCTCGCAACGGCTTGGATGTGAGTGACGGCAGCCGGGCTTGCGTCCAGTGCGGTTACGGAGCAGCCGCGGCGCGCTGCCTCCACCGCCAAGTTGCCCAGGCCACAGCCGTAGTCAAGAACTTCGCCCCGCAGGTGCGGGAGAGCCGCGAGCTCGAACGGGTTCAGCGCGTATTCCGCGGCGGCTACTTGCCGCTGGAACTGCTCGTCGAAGAAGCGAACGCTGGCGTTGGTGCTCATGGCGGCTGGACCTGCAAAGACTGTGCTTCTCTGACGCCCAACGGCTAAGATCACTCCAGTCTGCGGCGGACTCTGGCGAATACTTCATCGCCCGGAATCAGCTTCACGTCACCACGCTCGATCTGGGCAATGCGACGCTCAACCTCGACTTGCCACGCTTCCTCGACACCGCCATCCATTTCCCCGTCGAGCGACTCGATAATCGCGAGCGCGAGCGCGGCGCGCTCATTCTCGTCAAGCTGGGCGGCTTTGCGCTTGAGTTCAGCCAAAGCGGAAGACATGAAACACCTCAGCGGAAATGGACAGATCGATCATAACGTAGCACGTCAGGCGCAACGACGGGTCAGTTAGGTCGCACCGCTAGACACCTTCAAGGGTGATCAGCATGTCAAGCTCGCTCGTGCACTGCTTGCGGAGCGCAATGAGTGGCTGATACTCGGGCGAGCCGTACCAAGCGTTAAGGGCTTGCATGTCGGGGAACTCGATGATGACCACGCGCTCCGGCTTCCAGTGGCCACCCTCAGGAAACTTGTGTGTGCCACCCTTTGTCAGGTAGCGACCACGGTGCTTGGCGATCATTGGCGCAACCTTGGTGCGGTACTCCTCGAACTTCGCTGCGTCCGTGACGACGTGCTCGACGATCAAGTAGGCTGGCATCGTGACTCCTGAGTGGATGGCCGTGCGACCTAACGGCTAAGCTAACCGGCACGCCGCCACCGAAGCCGACCGAAGGCGAAGCCGCGCATCGGCGGGTCCGATTCAGCGCGGGGTAGTTAGGCCGCTTGCAGCACGCAGCGCCGCAGAGACTGCGGCAACTCGATGGCCAGGAAGAACTCCTGGGGGTACAGGAAATCCTCTCCCGACTCGTCGACGACACGCAACTGACCGTGCTTGGCTGCCTGCGCGTCGGCGAGAGCAACATACAAACATACCATTTGCGCCGCTCCAGTGATACGGCGTAGCCGTCGTTCTTCACGCAGACTACCAACCCCTTAGATTGCCAACGTGCGGTGTCTATTGATAATTCGAAAACGACCCCCGAATTGGTGAAATAGGTTCATCAGTCTGGCGCAGCAGAAACTCGGATGCAGGGGCCCCGACGCGCAGCCTCGCCAGCCAATCTTCCGGGTCGTACTCGACGCCGATCGGATTGGCGGCGAAGTGCGGGCTTCCCATGAAGGCGTTGGCCTCTTCAGTCGAACCATAGCTGTCGACCTGGAACTCCATCTGATTGCCATCGGGATCGGCGTAGTACATCGACACCGTAATGCCGTGGTGGATGCACCAGTAGGGTCTGATGCCCTGCGCCTTGAGCTGCGCATAGTTCTCGAGCAGGTCGTTCAGCGAAGCGTAGGTGTACGCCACATGATCTACACCGATCAAGCCACGGCGATCCGCCTCAGTACCTCCCGGCTGCAGGATGTCTAGGTTGGCAAATGCAAACCGGTGGTGTTCATCGTCATAGGTCAGGAAGGCCAGCGCCGGGTTCTGATGCTGGACTTTGGCGTCGAACACTGTCTGGTACCAGCGCAGCATCTGCTCGAAGCGGCGAGTGCGGTAGACGACGTGAACGAACTTGGCGGGGCGGATGCGCGACATGTGTTCTCCATAGCGCAAAGGTGAATGGTAGCGGGACGGGATTGCGTCGTCCGTGCGACGTGCGGCCTAACGCCTAAGCGGAGCGGCGCGCCGACGGACGCGCACCGAAGGCGAACCTGCGTATCGGCGGGTCCGGTTGAGCGCGTTGTTAGGCCGCAACTTCCACGACTTCACTTGACGGGCTCGGTGGAGGAATGGGTTGACCGTCCTCTTTCAACCCCTCGAGGTGAAACTCGATGGCCTCTTGGATCGAAGTAAGAACTTCGTCGCGTGTTTCGCCCACTGCGATGCAGCCGGGAAGATCAGGTACGTACGCCCCATATGAGGTGGGACCTTTCTCGACTGCTACGAGATAGCGCATCGTCGTTACTCCGGCTTCTTGAGCCCAGCCTGCTTCAAGGCACTGTTCAATGTTCCCGGTGGAACATCGATGCTCGGTTTCCCCGACCGTCCCCGCCTTCGCCGGATGATGAAACTGCCGATGGCTACCCTTCACCCGAACCTGGAACCAGCCATCGACATCGATCAGAGCGATCAGTTCGCGGACTCTTACCGCCGCACTGTAGCAAACGGCGCCGCGGTGTCAATGTTGCGGCCAAATGGAACCAAGTTAACCGGCGCGTGCCGAGCCCGCCGAAGGATGGGCGATGGACACGTGTCCGGTTCAACGCGAGGTTAGGCCAAGGTTAGGCCGCAGTTTCGATAGGAAGCTTCCACCCGGGGAACACGAGAACTGCGGGATGGCAGCGCAGCGCACTGGCTAGAACCTTCGCACGCTCTACACCCAACCGGACACGGTCATTCTCGATCGCCGACAACGTCGCTTGAGGAATACCACTGCGTCGCGCCAACTCGTTTTGGCTCAGACCTTGCATCTCGCGAATGATGCGCACCGATTCACCGACCGATACCTCCGCGCGCCTCTTCGCAGGCCGAAACTCACTCATCTAGGGCCTCCGATAGTCGTGCGCAGTGAGCGAAACGACTAGAAACAACATCCGCTCCGGCACTACGCGATAAATCACCCGATACTGAAGCCCCAAACGAGATGAGCGATGGCCTTTCCATTCCCCACCGAAAGCTTCGTCGTGGAATCCGGCAATCTGACGAAGGCCGGAAGGCCCTGAGATTGTCACGATGTCCTTCCACTCCTCGTAGCGCTTCAGCACCTCTTGCGGCGCGACGAGACCTGCGCCGGAGCGACGCCGCCGATCGGCGAGTCCGGCTGAATGCGGGGTTGGGCGTCATTCTCTTAGAAGATCGATCGGCTCGTCCACCACGGTCACTCGATGACCCGATCAGCACGCAGAAGCACGGACTGCGGAATAACAATGCCCAGCGAGTGGGCGGTCTTGCGGTTGATGACCAGCTCGAACTTGGTCGGTTGCTGGACGGGAAGCTCGCGCGGTTTCGCGCCCTTGAGAATTTTGTCAACGTAGGTTGCCGACCGTCGGTACGTGTCGGCGATACTCGGCCCATACGACATCAATCCGCCGGCGTCAACGAAGTCGTCGGCGAAATAGATCGCGGGCAGGCGCTTGCTCGCGGCGAATTGGATCAGTTTGCTTTGATTTGTAGCCGCGAACGGACTGGGTGTCACTATCAGGCCACGGGCACGGGCGCTTCCGATCGCGACAAACGCCGCATCGAGCTCGGCGAGATTCCTCGCATGCTGGGCAAAGAGCGTTACTCTTGAAATCTGCGCGGCCACCTCAAGTTCGCTTACGAATCGCTGAGCGGCCGGGTTGCTCGAACTCCAAAGCAGGGCAACATGCGACAGGTTGGGGACGACTTCCTTGAGCAGTTGCAACCACTTCCTGGCGAAACCGTCACCGTAGGCCAAGGAAAAGCCCGTAATATTGCCCTCCGGGTGCGCGAGATCTTTCACGATTCCGCCGGTGACCGGGTCGCTCGAGCCCGCGAACACAACGGGGATCGTCGTCGTGGCCCGCTTGGCAGCAGCAGCACCGATCGTCGCGCCGACCACAAGTACATCGACGTTCAGGCGAATTACCTCCTCGATGAGGCCTGGAAGGCGTTCGGGCTGCCCTCCAGCGAAGCGCTGTTCAACAACGATGTTATGGCCCTGTACGTAACCTAAGTCCCGAAGTCCGTCCAGGAGCGCATCGTTTCTCGGGCCAGGAGCTGTCGGTGACACTAATCCAATTCGATAAACCCTATCCAAACGTTGCGCCTCTGATCGGCGCGTGAAAACAGGCGCCCCAAGGAGCATCGCGCCGCCGGCAGCCAGAAACTTCCTGCGTTGATCCACTTGACCCCTTCGGGACACTCCTACACAAGTGCGGTCTTCATTGACCCGGACGGAGAAAGAAGCCCAGGCTGCTCTCATACTCCCGATTACTCCCGATACCTCGAATGGGAGGGAACTTCGGGTCGAGGAAGTAGTGGACGACATCTTGCGTGAGGGTGCCCATTAGGACGTCGAGGTCGCCAGAATTGCAACCGTCGAAGTACCTACGCACTGCGCTGACATTTCTCGCTTCAGGCTCTGTCATGCGAAGGTTCCTTCCGATGCATCGGCCTGAGCCGCCCAACG
>JADLEZ010000367.1 GCA_020845855.1 Burkholderiales bacterium | reverse complement strand
GTGTCCGGGTCCGGCTCGCGGGGCGCCCGCCCCATCCCCGCCATCCGGCGAATCCCATGCTCGTAGCGCAGCCATGCTCGCGGCGTGGGCGGCCACATGAACGTCTTGTAGTAGAAGCCCGCGGGAATGAGCTCCGAGAACGCGTCGTTCAACGCGCCCGTGTCGTAGCGCAGCGACGGCCGCCGGTTCTGGCTCTCGGCGACGAGGCCGTCGGCAAGCTCGAGCACGGTCGCGCGGACGTTGGGCTCGGTGCGCGCGCCGTGCCCGGCCTGCACCAGCGCGTTCGGCTCCTCGCTGCCCGCCGTGTAGATCCCGCGCGGGCGGTGGTACTTGAAGCTGCGCGCGACGAAGTGCACGCCGTTGGCGAGCAGCGCCGAGGCGAGCGTGTCGCCGGCGTAGCCTTGCATGCGCAGGCCGTCGAACGTGAACGCGAGCGGCCGCGCGCGGTCGATGCGGCCGCCTTCGGCGAGTCGAAAGCGCTGGGTCATGGCAGCGAGGTCGACAGGATGTCGTGGGTGCGCGTGTCCCGCCGCGCCTTGAACCAGGTCCGGCAGCCCGCGCTGTGCAGCCACCACTCGTCGTGCGGGCCCTTGGGGTTGGCGCGCAAGTAGACGTATGCGAACCACGCGTCCACGCCGGCGTCCGTCGCGGGCCGCGGTAACGACGCATCGCCGCCACAGGTGAATTCGGTCTGGCTGCGGGGGCCGCAGTGGGGGCAGGCGATCAATAGCATGTCTTCTAATGCGCCCAGGCGTATGGACCTGCGCCCTTCTCGTCGATCATCCGACCTTGTGCGAAGCGCTCCAGCGTGAACGCGGCGTTGAGCTCGTGCGGCGTGTCGTACGCCATGGTGTGCGCGAGGAGCCAACCGGAGGCCGGCGTCGCCTTGAAGCCGCCGTAGCACCAGCCGCCGGTCATGTACAGGCCGTCGACGGGGAGCTTGGCGATGATCGGACTGCCGTCCATGGTCATGTCGACCACACCGCCCCACGTGCGCATCACCTTCAACCGGCCGAAGCTCGGGAACAGCGAGGTGCAGGCCGCGGCGACGTGCTCGATGATCGGCAGGTTGCCGCGCTGGGCGAAGGAGTTGTAGAAGTCGAGGTCGCCGCCCATCACGAGCTCGCCCCGGTCGGACTGGCTGATGTAGAAATGCACCGCCCCCGACGTGACCACCGTGTCGAGAATCGGCTTCACCGGCTCGGTGACCATCGCCTGCAGCACGTGCGACTCGATCGGCATCGCTACCCCGGCCATCGCGGCAAGCTGCGTGGTGTGGCCGGCGACGGCGAGCCCGACCCGCGGCGCGGCGATGTAGCCGCGGGTGGTCTCCACGCCGGCAACCGCGCCGCCGTCGACGCGAATGCCGGTGACTTCGCACTGCTGGATGATGTCCACGCCGAGCGCGTCGGCGGCGCGCGCGTAGCCCCACGCGACCGCGTCGTGGCGCACCGTTCCGCCGCGCGGCTGCAGCAGGCCGCCCACGATCGGGAAGCGGGCGCTCGGCGAGCAGTCGAGGTTCGGCATCCAGCGCGCGATCTCGTCGCGGGACAGGAAGCGCGCGTCGATGCCGTTCAGGCGCATCGCGTTGCCGCGGCGCATCGCCGCGTCCATGTCGGCCGGCGAGTGGACGAGGTTCAGCACGCCGCGCGCGCTGTACATGACGTTGTAGTTGAGCTCGCGCGCGAGCCCCTCCCACAGCTTGAGCGAGAACTCGTAGAAATGGGCGTTGGCGTCGAGGTGGTAGTTCGAGCGCACGATCGTCGTGTTGCGTCCGGTGTTGCCGCCGCCGAGCCAGCCCTTCTCGAGGACTGCGACACGGCGCATGCCGTGGCGCCTGGCCAGGTAGTAAGCGGTGGCGAGGCCGTGGCCGCCGCCGCCGACGATCAGCGCGTCGTAGCGCTTCGCCGGCGCCGGGCTGCGCCACGCCCGCGGCCAGCGGCGATGGCCGGACAGCGCGTTGCGGGCCAGCGAGAAGATCGAGTACTTCACGATAGTTGGGATGGTGGATCAGCGCGCGCGCCTTGTCACTTCCCGGGCCCGCCGATAAGCGGGGCTGCTGGCCGGTTGCGCCGCGGCTTATGCCATGGTGCGTCGGGCTCGGTTTCACGGGCGCCGGGCGTCATGTCCGGCGTGGAACGGACATTCCACCTATCGGAGTATTCGGAACTTGCGTTTCGTCAATTGCTGGGCGACAATGAGTGCTCTTCCGGCGTCCGCCCGTCGCCATGCACAACCGCACCCGCTTCGCCTCCGGCCGAGCGCTCGACGTCGTCTGCCTCGGCCGCTTTGCCGTCGACTTCTACGCCCAGCAGATCGGCGCCCGGCTGGAAGACGTCACGAGCTTTGCGAAGTACCTGGGCGGCTCCTCCGCCAACACGGCCTTCGGCTGCGCGCGTCTCGGCCTCGCCGCCGGGCTCATCTCGCGCATCGGCAACGACGCCAACGGCCGTTTCCTGGTCGAGACCATCGGCAAGGAGGGATGCGACACCAGCCATGTGAGTGTCGACCCCAGGCGCCTGACCGCGGCCGTCGTCCTCGGCATCAAGGACAAGGACACGTTCCCGCTCATCTTCATGCGCGAGAACTGCGCCGACATGGCGATCGACGAGCACGACATCGAGGAGGCGTACATCGCGTCCTCGCGCGCGCTGCTCATCACCGGCACCCACTTTTCCACCGAGCATATCAACCGCATCAGCAACCTCGCACTCGACCGCGCGCGCCGCCACGACGTGCGCACGGTGCTCGACATCGACTACCGGCCGGTGCTGTGGGGGCTTACCAACGTGGGCGACGGCGAGACGCGCTTCATCGCTTCCGACGGCGTCACCGCGCATTTGCAGGGGATCCTCCCGAAGTTCGACCTCGTCATCGGCACGATCGAGGAATTCAACATCGCCGGCGGCAGCCTCGACGTCATGGCGTCGCTGCGGGCAGTTCGGGCGGTGACGGCTGCGACGCTGGTGGTCAAGCGGGGACCGATCGGCTGCGCGGTGATCGACGGGCCGGTCCCGGCTTCTCTCGACGACGCGTTCAACGGCAAAGGCGTCACCGTGGAGGTGCTGAACGTGCTCGGCGCCGGCGACGCGTTCTCCGCGGGCTTCCTGTCGGGCTGGGTGCGCGGCGAGGACTACGGCGCTTGCACGCGCTACGCCAACGCCTGCGGCGCGCTGGTCGTGTCGCGGCACGGCTGCGCGCCGGCGATGCCCACCCGCGTCGAGCTCGATTACTACCTCGCTAACGCGGCGTCGATTCCGCGGCCGGACCAGGACGCGGCTTTGACGCGCCTGCACCGCGTGAGCGCGCCGCGCGCGC
>JADLEZ010000366.1 GCA_020845855.1 Burkholderiales bacterium | reverse complement strand
TAGGGGCGGCCCGTCGGGCGACCGCCGGAAACAGCACGAAACAACGCGCGTGGTGCCCACACCGTCGCCCGCGATCACGTTCTGCATCATGCTGCTAATTTAGATCATGCCCGCGGGTGAAAAGCTACGTGTCGACTCCACTCCCGCCTGGATGAACGATCCGGACATGAGAAGGCCGATCTCCTCCGCGTTGGTCTCGTGCAGCGGCTTGGGCTCCGACAGGCGGCCCTGCGCGATCACCGCGAGGCGGTCGCAGATCTCGAAGAGCTCGTCCAGTTCCTCCGACACCACGAGCACCGCCACGCCTTCGTCGCGCAGGTCGAGGAGCGCCTGCCGGATCTGCGCCGCGGCGCCGACGTCCACGCCCCACGTGGGCTGGGCCGCGATCAACACCTTCGGCCGCTGGCGGATCTCGCGTCCGACGATGTACTTCTGCAGATTGCCGCCGGACAGACTGCGCGCCGCGGCATCGGGTCCACCGGCTTTCACGCCGTACTCGCGGATGGTCTCGGTTGCGTACTGGCGAACCACGCGGTCACGCACGAATCCCCGCGTGACCATGCCCTTGCGGTGCGCGGTCAGGAGCGCGTTCTCCGAAAGCGACATCTCCGGCACCGCGCCGCGGCCGAGCCGCTCCTCCGGCACGAACGCGAGGCCGAGCGCGCGTCGCTGTGCGGCATCGAGGCGGCCCGCCGGCCGGCCCAGCAGCGCAATGGCGCTACCTTGCGCGATCCTGCGCTCGCCGGAGAGTGCTGCCAGCAACTCCTTCTGGCCGTTGCCCGACACCCCCGCGATCCCCAGCACCTCGCCCGCGCGCACGGTGAAGCTGATCGCCGACAGCGGCGTGCCGAACGGATCGTCGGCGGCCAGCGTGAGATCGCGCACGACGAGCGCATCGCCGGCGGCGGACGTATCGCGATGGGACGGATGCGGCAGGTCGCCGCCGATCATCATCCGGGCGAGCGAGGACGCCGACTCGCGGCGCGGGTCGCAGGTGCCGGTCACCTTGCCCGCGCGCAGCACGGTGGCCTTGTGGCACAGTGCGCGGATCTCGTCGAGCTTGTGGCTGATGTACAGGATGCTGCAGCCTTCGGCGGCGAGGCGGCGCAATGTCTCGAACAGCTTCTCCACCGCCTGCGGTGTCAGTACCGACGTCGGCTCGTCCATGATGAGCAGACGCGGGTCCTGCAGCAGGCAGCGCACGATCTCGACGCGCTGGCGCTCGCCCACCGACATGGTGTGCACGTAGCGAGCGGGATCGAGCGGCAGGCCGTACTTCGCGGACACGTCGCGGATGCGCGCCGGCAAACCGGAGCCCGCCCGCTCGCGGTCGAGCGCCAGCGCGATGTTGTCGGCGACGGAGAGCGTTTCGAACAGCGAGAAATGCTGGAACACCATGCCGATGCCTAAGCGCCGCGCGCGTGCGGGGTTGGCGATCGTGACCGTTTTGCCTTCCCACGCGATCGTCCCGGCGTCGGGCTTCACGGCGCCGTAGATGATCTTCATGAGTGTCGACTTGCCGGCGCCGTTCTCTCCCAGCACCGCGTGGATCTCGCCCGGCATCACGGTTAGGTCGATGCCGTCGTTGGCGAGCACCGTCGGGTAGGCCTTGGTGATGCCGGTGAGCGCAAGCCGCGGAAAACTAGGGTCAGACCCCACTTCCCCTCCCGCGCCGGAACGGCTCTCCAAGATAAGTAGGGTCTGACCCTACTTTTTGTTGTTCCCGCACCGCGAGCATCTCCGCTGCCGTCGCGATCGCAATGGCGCCGGGCTCCTTGCTGTGGATCGCGAGCCTGCCCGGGTGGCCGATGGGGCAGGTGATGCGCGCGAGGCGCTCGGGCGTGCAGCCACGCGCGAGCAGGCGCTTTTCGAACTGGCTACGTTTCGACCGGGAGCCGATGAGCCCGAGGTAGCGCCAGTCGTCGCGCGCGAGCGCGGCGGTGACGAGCGTCAGGTCGAGCCCGTGACTGTGGGTGGCGATCACGACGTACGCGCCCCGTGGCGCGGCGTCGAGCTCCGCTTCCGGCAGGTCGGTGGCGACGATCCCGACGTTGCCCGGCACGCTGGCCGGAAAGTCCTCCTCGCGCGCGTCGACCCAGGTCACGCGCGCGGGCAACGCGGCGAGTACCTGCACCAGCGCGCGCCCGACGTGGCCGTTGCCGAACACGAGCACGTTGAGCTCGCTCGGGACGACGACGTGCACGAACAGCGTGGTGCCGTCGCCGGCGGGCGAGGGCACGAGCGCGGTGTCCGCCTTGCGCGCGAGAAGGCGCGGCCGTGCCGCGGCGACGGCCGCCGAATCGAGCAAGTCTCCGCCCAGCGTACCTGCCGCATGGTCCGCCGTCACGACCATGTGCGCGCGCATGTCGTCGGCGCCGCCGATGCGCGTCACCAGCGCCATCGCAGCACCCGTGCGCGCGCAGGCGACCGCGGCGTCGAGCCAGCCGCCGCTACCGCTGTCGGCCACGGCGAAGGCGACCGTTGCCACGCCGCCGCAGCACTGTCCCAGCCGCGCGGCGAGCGGGAAGCGCACGAGCCACGGCGCGGCCGCGCCGTCGTGCAGGGCCGCGCGCGCGACCCGGGTCGCCTCGTATTCGAGGTGGCCGCCGCCGATGCTGCCGGAGGTGTCGCGCGCGCCGACGATCATGGCGGCGCCCGCTTCGCGCGGCGTGGACCCGGCGGCGTTGGCAACGGTGACCAGCACCGCGCGCTCGCCGCGCGCGATGCGGGCACCGAGCTCGGCGACCCAGTCAGCCATGCGTTTTCGCCCGCGTGCGGAGGTCCTCGATCGCCGCGAGGATGCGCTCGTCGGTGGCTGGCGCATCCAGGCGCGGCGAGAGCTTGCGATCGGCCACGCCCGCGATCGCGTCGCGCAGCGCGTGGAACGCGGAGAGCGCGAGCATGAGCGGCGGCTCGCCCACCGCCTTCGAGCGGTAGATGGTCTCCTCGCGGTTGGGCGCCTCGAAGAAATTCACGGTGAAGCGCTGCGGCACGTCGTGCGCAGTGGGAATCTTGTAGGTGGACGGCGCGTGCGTGCGAAGCTCGCCCTTATCGTTCCACCACAGCTCTTCCAGTGCGAGCCAGCCCCAGCCCTGGATGAAGCCGCCCTCGATCTGCCCCAGGTCGATCGCCGGATTCAGCGAGTGCCCGACGTCGTGCAGGATGTCGACCGCGAGCAGGCGATGTTCGCCGGTCAGCGTGTCGACCGCGACCTCCGACACCGCCGCACCGTAGGCGAAGTAGAAGAACGGGCGCCCGGTGAGCGTGGTGCGGTCGTAGTGGATCTTCGGCGTCGCATAGAAGCCGGTGGCCGAAAGCGGCACGCGCGCGAAGTACGCGGCGCGCGCGAGCTCGGCGAAGTGCAACGTCTTGCCCGCACCGCTCACCACGCCAGCCGCGAACGCGACGGCGTCCGGGTCGCAGTCGAACTTGCGCGCGGCGAACGCGGCGAGGCGCTCGCGCAGCGTGCGCGCGGCTTCACGCGCGGCCATGCCGTTCAGGTCGCTGCCGGCGGAGGCCGCGGTGGGCGACGCGTTCGGCACCTTGCTGGTGTCGGACGCCGACACCCGCACGGCGGCGAGCGGCACGCCCAACTCCTGCGCGACGACCTGCGCTACCTTGGTGAACAGACCCTGGCCCATCTCGGTGCCGCCGTGGTTCAGGAGCAGCGTGCCGTCGCTGTACAGGTGCAAAAGGGCGCCGGCCTGGTTGTAGTGCGTGGCCGTGAACGAGATGCCGAACTTGACGGGGGTCAGCGCGATGCCGCGCTTGACGATGGGGTTGGCGCGGTTCCACTGTGCGATTTCGTCGCGGCGCGCGCGGTAGCGCGACGTTCGTCCCAACTGCGCAATGATCTCGCCCGCGACGTTGTCCTCGACGGTCATGCCATAGGGGGTCACGTTGCGCGACGTGGTCCCGTACAGGTTGGCCACGCGCACGTCCAGCGGATCGCGGCCGAGGGCGACGGCGATCTGGTCGATGACGTGCTCGATCGGGAACATGCCCTGCGGGCCGCCGAAGCCGCGGAACGCGGTGTCGCTGACGGTGTTGGTCTTGCAGCGGAAGCTGTGTATGACCACGTCGGGCAGCCAGTACGTGTTGTCGCAGTGGAACACCGCGCGGTCGTTGACCGGGCCCGACAGGTCGGCGGAGAAGCCGCAGCGCGAGGCGAGCGTCAAGTCGAGCCCGAGGATGCGGCCGTCGCCGTCGAAGCCCACGTCGTACCAGTAGGCGAAGGCGTGGCGCTTGCCGGTCGAGCGCATGTCGTCGTCGCGGTCGAGCCGCAGCTTTGCTGCGCGCCCGGTCTTGCGCGCAACCAGCGCGGCCGCGCACGCGAACAGCGACATCTGCGTCTCCTTGCCGCCGAAGCCGCCGCCCATGCGCCGGCACTCCACCACCACGTCGTGCGCCGCCAGCCCCAGCGCGTGCGCGACCATCTGCTGCACCTCGCCCGGGTGCTGAGTGGAGGTGTAGATGCGCAAGCCGCCGTGCTCGGCGGGAGTCGCCATCGCGATCTGGCCTTCGAGATAGAAGTGGTCCTGTCCGCCCGCGCGCACCGTCCCGCGCAAGCGGTGCGGCGACTTCGCGAGCGCCGCGGCCGGGTTTCCGCGGGTGACGTGAACCGGCGGCAGCACGTACGACTGCGCCGCTAGCGCCTCGTCGATGGTAAGGATCGCGGGCAGGGGCGTAAGGTCGAGCTTCGCGAGCCGTGCCGCGCGCCGGGCGAGGACGACGTCCGTGGCCGCCACCGCGAACACCGGCTGGCCGGCGAACTGGACGGTGCCGTGGGCGAAGATCGGATCGTCGTGCACGATCGGCCCGACGTCGTTCACGCCCGGGATGTCGGCGGCGCCGACGGCCGCGACTACACCCGGCGCCGCGTGTACCGCCGACAGGTCGACCCCGCGGAGCTTGCCGTGCGCGACGGGGCTCACGCCGACCGCGACGTGCAGCAGGCCCCGCGGCTCCGGCAGGTCGTCGGTGTACAGCGCCTCGCCGGTGACGTGCAGCGCGCTCGAGTCGTGCGGAACCGGCGCGCCGACCACGTCGCGCGGAGCCACTTCGGCGGGGGCGTGCGGCGCGTTCACGCGGACGGGATTCGCTGGTGGCGCGTGCCCCTCACCCCGTCCCTCTCCCCGCTCGCGGGGAGAGGGTGCCCGACAGGGCGGGTGAGGGGTGAATGGAGGCACGGGTGCTTCACGTCAGTGTCCCGCCGCAACCTGTTCAATGCGCGTGCACACGCGCACGCCGGACGTCTCCAGGCGAAAGCGGCGCAGGAGATTGGCGAGCATCGCCCGGCGATACGAGGCGGTGGCGCGCATGTCGTCGATCGGCGTGAACTCTGCGGCGAGAGTGCGCATCGCGGCGTCGGCGGTCGCATCGCTCCACGCCTTGCCGGCGAGCTCGCGCTCGGTCGCGGTTGCGCGCCGCGGGACCGGCGCCACGCCGCCGCAGCCGATGCGCGCATTCGCGATGACATTGCCGTCGAGCGTAAGCGCAAAGCAGACGAAGACCGCCGAGATGTCCTGGTCGTAGCGCTTGCTCGCCTTGTACGCGCGCAACAGGAGGTCGGGTCGCCGCTGCGGGACGCGCACTTCGACCACGAACTCCGACGGCTGCAGCGCGCTCTTCCGGTAGCCGAGGTAGAAATCCTCGAGCGGGAGCTCGCGCACGGCGGACCCCCGGCGAAGCACGACGGCGGCCCCGAGCGCCAGCAGCGCAGGCATCGAGTCGCCGATCGGCGAGCCGTTGGCCACGTTGCCGCCGAGCGTGCCGCTGTTGCGGATCGGCACCGATGCGAAGCGCGCCCAGGCTTCATGGAGCTCGGGCCAGGTGGCGTCGAGTGCGGCGAAGGCGTCGGTTAGCGTGGCCGCCGCGCCGATGACGAGGTGCGTATCCGTTTCGCGGATCGCGCGCAGCTCGTCGACGTCGCCGGTGTAGACGATGTCGCCGATGTCCTCGAGGTGCTTGGTGACCCACAGCCCCACGTCGGTCGCGCCGGCGACGATGCGCGCGTGCGGGTTGTCGATGAGCGTCGCCGCCAGCGCGTCCACGGTGCGCGGCGCCCACCAATGCCGGCCCGCGGCTTCGTACAGGAAGGTGCCGGCGTCGGCCAGTGCTGCGGCGTCCGCCGCGAGGCGCTCCTCCTCTTGGCTGACGACGCGCGAGCCGTCGGCCGCCACGCCGCAAGCGCGAAAGCCCTCGCACGGGACCGCGTCGTACATCGCGCGCGCGGCGGCGACGATGCCGCGATAGCCGGTGCAGCGGCAGAGGTTGCCGGACAACGCGTCCTCGATGACGGGGACTTCGGGCCGGTACGCGTTCTTGTACAGTCCGAACAGGCTCATGACGAATCCCGGCGTGCAGAAGCCGCACTGCGAGCCATGGCAGTCGACCAGCGCACGCTGCACAGGATGCAGCGCGCCGCCTGCTTCCTTGAGCGCTTCGACAGTGAACACCGCCTTGCCCGCGACCGACGGCAACAAGCGGATGCACGCGTTGACTGGCTTCCACGACAGGCGGCCGGCGAGCGGCTCGGCCAGCACGACGGTGCAGGCGCCGCAGTCGCCTTCGGCGCAGCCCTCCTTGGTGCCGGTGAGCCGCCGCACGTCGCGCAGCCAGGCGAGCAGCGTGGTCTGGGGCGCCACATCCGCCGCCTCGACCGGCTCGCCGTTGAGCAGGAAGCGGATGGGACTGGGAATCGTGTCGGCGGTTACCACCATGTTCTCGCGATGCGGTGCGAGGAATCGATCCTCGCGCCGCGCGCTGTGGATGTCAACGAGGGCGTGGCCTTCGCTGGCGGACATTCCCGCCGGGCCGGAAATAGGGACGTACCCCATTACGGGGACGTACCCCATTACGGTCCACTGGTGATGTTCATGGTCGACGCCAACCGGCCGTTCTCGTCGCCGGCTGGGTTCCCCTAGGAGTTCGCTCGAGATTGTGTCATTCCGAGCGCAGCGAGGAATCTTGCTCCTCGCAAATGACACGGTTTTGCGCCTGTCCACGCGACTTTCAACAAACCGCCAGCCCGGGATCGACGCATTCCGGAAACCCATGAAAAAGGGCCCCGCGGGGCCCTTTTTCGGTCGCTTTAGGATGCCCCTTACTTCGCCGCCTTCGTGATCTCCGCGAGGAGCGCGTTCGCGCCCTTGTTGCTCACCGCGTTCTTGATCAGGATGTCGGGCGGCAGCACGGGCTTGCCGAAAAATGCCTTGTCCCAGTCGCTGTTGCTCGACACCACGGTGCCGTCGAGGTTCAAGCCGCCGTACACACCCTTCGACCGCGAGAAGGCGATCAAGTCGGCCGTGACGTCGGACTTCGCACCCGCGCCCACCGGGCCCGCTGCGATGCTGGCGTCGCCGCCGAACTTGAACGAGCTCGCGAGGAGACCGTTCATGCCCTTGTCGGTCATCACCAGCGTGACCATTTCGCTCGCGGCGATGCCGGCCTGGAAGCCGATGCTCGCGGTGGCGAGGGTGTAGAACGCGGGACCGACCCACTTGCCCTGGTTCCTCGCGACCAGTACGGCGCGGCCGCCCGATCCGCCGATGATGAAGCCCGCCTTCACGATCTCGGGCGAGATGAGCACGGCCTTGGCGCGCCCGATGTTCTGCTGCAGCCACTTCATCTCGGGATCGCGCATGAAGTTCTGGAGCGTGGTCACCGACTGGTTGACGAGCACCTGCTG
>JADLEZ010000365.1 GCA_020845855.1 Burkholderiales bacterium | reverse complement strand
GGAAGCGGGCCGGCGCGGCCGGCCCGTCTTGGTACCTGTTGGATCGCCGTGAATTTCTAGCATCCATCGCCGCTGCCGCGGCGATGGGCCTGCCGCTAACGCGCGCGCTCGGCCAGGGCACGGCGGCGGGTGCCGCGTTCTACGACGCGGTCAAGCCGTTCGGCAACGTAAGCCTCCTGCACTTTACCGACTGCCACGCGCAGCTCCTGCCCGTTTTGTTTCGCGAGCCGAGCATGAACCTGGGCGTCGGCCCGGCCGCGGGGCAGCCGCCGCATCTGGTCGGCGAGCATCTGCTCGAGCGCTTCGGCATCGCGCCGGGTACGCGCGACGCGCATGCGTTTACCTACCTCGACTTCGTCGAGGCCGCGAAGACGTTCGGGACCATGGGCGGGTTCGCGCACCTCGCAACCCTCGTGCGGATGCTCAAGGCGACCCGCAAGGGCGCGCTGCTCCTCGACGGCGGGGACACCTGGCAGGGCTCGGCCACCTCGCTGTGGACGCGCGGCCAGGACATGATCGACGCGCAGCTTCGCCTCGGCGTGGACGTCATGACCGGCCACTGGGAGTTCACCTACGGCGCGCAGCGCGTGCAGCAGGCCGTCGAGAAGGACTTCGCCGGCCGCATCGATTTCGTCGCGCAGAACGTGAAGACCGCGGACTTCGGCGACCCGGTGTTCAAGCCGTACGTGATCCGCGAGATCAACGGCGTGCCCGTGGCCATCGTGGGGCAGGCGTTTCCATACACGCCGATCGCGAACCCGCGCTATTTCGTCGCGCAGTGGACGTTCGGCATCCAGGAGGAGGACCTGCAGAAGGCCGTCGACGAGGCGCGCGGCAAGGGCGCGCGCGCGGTGATCCTGCTGTCGCACAACGGCATGGACGTGGACTTGAAGCTCGCCTCGCGGGTGACCGGCATCGACGCCATCCTCGGCGGGCATACGCACGACGCCGTGCCGCAGCCCACCGTAGTCGCCAACCGCTCCGGCAAGACCCTCGTTACCAACGCCGGCAGCAACGGCAAGTTCCTGGGCGTGCTCGACCTCGACGTGGCGTCCGGCAAGGTCGCGGACTTGCGCTACAAGCTGCTGCCGGTGTTCAGCAACCTGCTCGCTCCCGATCCGGCCATGGCCGCGTACATCGCGAAGGTGCGCGAGCCGCACGCGGCGAAGCTCTCCGAGCGGCTCGCCACCACGGAAGGGCTGCTCTATCGCCGCGGCAACTTCAACGGCACCTTCGACCAGCTCATCGTCGACGCGCTGATGGCGGAGAAGGACGCGCCGATCGCGTTCTCGCCCGGCTTCCGCTGGGGTACCTCGATCCTGCCCGGCCAGGCGGTCACGCTCGAGCACGTGATGGACCAGACCGCGATCACCTATCCCTACGTGACGGTGAGCGAGCAATCCGCGGACACGATCAAGGTGATCCTCGAAGACGTCGCCGACAACCTCTTCAATCCCGACCCGTACTACCAGCAGGGCGGGGACATGGTGCGCGTGGGCGGGCTTTCGTACACCATCGATCCCAAGGCCGCGGCCGGCAGGCGCATCACGCGCATGGAACTGAACGGCAAGCCGCTGGAAGCCGGCAAGACCTACAAGGTGGCGGGCTGGGCGCCGGTGTCGGAAGAAGCGCGCGCCGCAGGCGGTGAGCCGATTTGGGACGTGTGCGCACGCTATCTGCGCGCGCAGAAGGCGATCGCGCCGCGCAAGCCCAACGTGCCGGCGATTGTCGGCATGGAGGGCAATCCCGGAATGGCATGAGGGCCCCTCTCCCGCCCTAGCGGCGTGGGTGGGGAGTTCGAGCTTCGTCGATCGGCAGCTCCAGCAGCTGCTCGACCTCGGCGCCCTTCGCCTTCAAGTCGTCGAACTCCGCCTCGATCTCCTCCGCGGTCTGCTTACCCTTGCGCGCCAGGAAGCGCGCGACCCCGGGCGGCAGGTCGCGCTGCTTCAGGAGACCCTGCACCCAGGAGATGGCCGCGTCGGCGAGGGCGCGCAGCACCACGAACGTTCCCACGAGTCCCCACGGCCCCGCGAACCCTGCCACCAGGAACCCGAAGATCAGGCCGAGCTGCGTCACCAGCACGCGAATCGACGTACTGCCGACGCGGGTCTGAAGGTCGGTGAAGCTCCAGCCCGCGATCCGCGGCATGTCCCAGAGGAGGAAGAGCCCCTGGACCGCGATCACGTAATACAGCGCAACGCGTGCCTCCTCCCAAGTAACCGGCCCCACGGCCTTGAACAGGAACACCAATGCCACGACGAAGACGCCGTGGGCGATCGTGAAGATCGCGTTGATGCCGACGAACCCGCGCAGATAAGTGTTCTCGTCGGCGATCGCCTGGCGCGCGTCCTCCGCGCCCGCGTTGTGGTCCGCGGTGGCCGTGGTCGGGATGTGATGGCCGGCCTTTCCCGTCGCGCGCCGGTGCACGAGGATGCGGATGGCGCCGGTGATCACGAGCGCCACGGTCTCGAACCAATAGAGCAGGACGAGGATCGCGGGCGAGCCGCCGGTCCAGATCACCGCGATCAGCGGGACGCCGTTGATCAACAGCGCGTACAGCAGCGCCGGCAGGAACGACATGGCGACCTTCCTGTGGGCCGTGGGCGGCGCTACGTCACCTTCACCCGCGCGAACTTGCGCTTGCCCGCCTGCACCACCACCGTGGTTCCCGGCGCGAACGTGAGCGCCTTGTCCGTGACCACCGCGCCGTCCACCTTGAGTCCGCGTCCCGCGATGAGGCGAAGCGCCTCCGACGTCGAGTCGACCAGGCCCGCCTGCTTCGCGAGCTGCGCGACCGGCACGCCGGCCGAGCCCGCGGCCACCGTCACCTCCGGCATGTCCTGCGGCATCGCGCCGTCGCGGAAGCGCGCCTCGAAGTCCGCGAGCGCGGCTTGCGCGTCGGCTTGCGAATGGAAGCGCCCGACGATCTCCTGCGCGAGCATGACTTTGGCGTCGCGCGGGTTGCGCCCTTGCCCGCACTCGTCCCGCAGCCGGGCGATCTCGTCGAGCGAGCGGAACGACAGGAGCTCGAAGTAGCGCCACATGAGCGTGTCGGAAATCGACATGAGTTTGCCGAACATCGACTGCGGACTCTCCGTGATGCCGATGTAGTTGCCCTTCGACTTCGACATCTTCTCCACGCCGTCGACCCCTTCGAGGAGCGGCATGGTGAGGATGCACTGCGGCTCCTGTCCGAAGTCGCGCTGCAGCTCGCGGCCGACCAGCAGGTTGAACTTCTGGTCGGTGCCGCCGAGCTCGATGTCGGCCTTCAGCGCCACCGAGTCGTAGCCCTGCATCAGCGGGTACAGGAACTCGTGCACCGCGATCGGCTGCTGGTTAGCGAAGCGCTTGGCGAAATCGTCGCGCTCGAGCATCCGCGCCACGGTGTACTTCGCGGCGAGCTTGATCATGCCGGCGGCGCCGAGCGGCTCGCTCCACTCCGAGTTGTAGCGGATCTCGGTGCGCGCGGGGTCGAGCACCTTCGACGCCTGCGCGTGGTAAGTCTTCGCGTTCTCGATGATCTGCTCGCGCGACAGCGGCGGGCGCATGTCGTTGCGGCCGGACGGGTCACCGATCATCGTCGTGAAGTCGCCGATGAGGAAGATCACCTGGTGCCCCAGGTCCTGCATCTGGCGCATCTTGTTGAGCACCACGGTGTGCCCGAGGTGGATATCGGGCGCGGTCGGGTCGAGCCCGAGCTTGATGCGCAACGGCTTGCCGCGCGCGAGCTTGTGCGCGACCTCGCTTTCGACCAGGAGCTCGTCGGCGCCCCGCTTGAACACGGCGAGCTGCCGGGCCACGTCCCCGGTCGCCGCCGGAGCGCCGAGGGTCGGACTTGTGCGCATTAGAAAGAGGGTCTTGCCGTTATTGGGTACAATCGCAGGCTGTTGCAGGATTTCCGTCACCTTTGCCCGCAAGCAAACCTCCGATTTTAGCGCAGATGCGTATCGCGCCCCGACGCGATGGCGGCGCGCGCATGGACGCCATCGGCCGCTCCCGAGCGAGAGTCAGCCAGTGCTTCCTGCTGGCCGCGTTCAGCCTCTGTGCGGTGACCGCGTTCGGCGTTGCGCAGGATACGGCGTTCGACGTCGTGCCCACCCGCCTTGTCGAGCGTGTCCTGCCGCTGCCGGCGCTGGATCGCGGCGAGGACACCGCGGTGTACTGGCGCGAGGAACGCGTCCAGCGGGGCGATACCGTCGGCAGCCTCCTTGCGCGCGCCGGCATGAGCGACGCAGGCGCCATGTACTTCCTGCGCACCGACGCGCAGGCGCGGCCCGTGTCCCGGCTGCGTCCCGGCCGCGCCGTGCAGGTCGCGATCCAGGCCGACGGCGACCTCGTGGCCTTGCGCTTCGTCACCGAGCAAGGCGACCGGCTGACCGTCGAGCGCGGTGACGACCAGGCCTTCCAGGTGTCGCGCTCCGCCGTGGCGGAGGAAACGCGCACGGCGCTGCGTACCGGTGAGATCCGCACCTCGCTGTTCGCCGCCGCCGACGAAGCCGGCATTCCGGACCGGGTGATCGTCGCGCTCGCCGACGTCTTTGCGGCCGATATCGATTTCTACAAGGACGTCCAGCGCGGCGACCGCTTCGCCGTGGTGTACGAGACGCGCACGGTCGACGGCGAGCCTGCAGGGACCGGCCGCATCCTCGCTGCGGAGTTCGTCAACCGCGGTGTGGCGCATCGCGCGTTCCGGTGGCGCACCGAGGACGGCACGGCCGGCTACTACACCGAGAGCGGGCGCAGCGCGCGCAGCGCGTTCCTGCGCTCGCCGATGGAGCTGTCGCGCATCACCTCCGGCTTCACGCTGGCCCGCTTTCACCCCATTCAGCGCCAGTGGCGTGCCCACGAGGGCATCGACTACGCCGCGCCGACCGGCACGCCGGTGCGCGCGACGGCCGACGGCGCCGTGGCCGTCGCCGGCTGGCAGAACGGCTACGGCAACGTGATCGTCGTGCGCCACCACGGGAGCTACTCGACACTCTACGGGCACCTCTCGCGTCTTGCGGCGGGACTCAAGCCGGGCGACCGCGTCGGGCAGGGCCAGACCATCGGCTACGTCGGCATGACGGGCTGGGCGACGGGACCGCACCTGCACTACGAGTTCCGGGTCAACGACCACGCACACGACCCGATGACTACCGCGCTGCCGCCGCAGAATCCGCTGCGCTCGCTCGATCTCGCCGCGTTCCGCTCGGCCATCGAGCCGCTGGCCGACTCGCTGACCCTTGCCCGTTCGCTGCCCGGCGCGACACTCGCGGCCGCGGACTAGCTTCTTCGACCCATGCCGGCGCCCGCCGAACCATGAGCGGCGCAGGGCCGCCCCAAGCCGCGAATCGCGCCCCCTCGGCGGGGGGCATCGAAGCGGCGTCAGCCGCCAGCGTGGGGGTACAACTCTATGCGGGCGTGATGTCGGGGACGAGCCTCGACGGGATCGACGCGGTGCTCGCCGACTTCGCCCCCGGCGCCCGTCCCTGCACGTTGCTGGCGGCCACGCACGTCGCGTTTCCCAGCGACCTTCGGCGCGAGCTCTTCGCGCTCCAATCCGCCGGCGACGACGAGATCGCGCGCGCCGCGCGCGCCGCCAACCAGCTCGCCGACCTGTACGCGCACGCGCTGCGCAGCGTTTGCCTCGCCGCCAACGCCGGCGCCCATGACGTGATCGCCGCCGGCGTGCACGGGCAGACCGTGCGTCACCGCCCGCAGGAAGGCTGGACGCTGCAGATCAACAATGCGGCGCGCGTAGCGGAACGCGCCTACATGACGGTCGTGGCCGATTTCCGCATGCGCGACATCGCGGCCGGCGGGCAGGGCGCGCCGCTGGTGCCGGCGTTCCACGCGGCGATGTTCCGTGCGCCGGACCGGCATCGCGTGGTCGCGAACCTGGGCGGCATCGCCAACCTGACCGATCTCGCGCCCCGCGGGGCCGTGCACGGATTCGATACGGGGCCCGGCAACGTGCTGCTCGACTTGTGGTGCGCGCGCGTGCGCAACACCCCGTTCGACGCGCAGGGCGCGTTCGCCGCCTCCGGCAAGGCCGATGCGGCGCTTCTCGCAGCGATGCTTGCCGAGCGCTATTTCGCCCGCCCGCCGCCCAAGAGCACCGGGCGCGATCTGTTCGACGCGCAATGGCTCGAGCGCGCGCTATCCGCCGTGCGGTGGGACGGCGCCGCGGAGGACGTGCAGGCGACACTTGCGGCGCTGACCGCGCGCACGCTCGCCGACAGCGTGCGCAAGCATTGCAAGGGAGCCACCGAGCTCGTGCTTTGCGGCGGCGGTGCGCGCAACGCCGATCTCGTGCAGCGCATTCGCGGCGAGCTCACCGGCGTCGCCGTCACCACCACCGACGCGCTGGGGGTCGCGAGCGAGCACGTCGAAGCGCTCGCGTTCGCATGGCTTGCGCGCGAGGCGCTCGCCGGACGGCCGGGCAACCTGCCGGCGGTCACCGGTGCGTCCGGTCCGCGCGTCCTGGGGGCCGTCTACCCGCGCTGATCCGACCTACGCCATCCGTGCGGTGTCATCCCGAAGCGCATGCGCCGAGGGATGACACAGGAGCGGCTTAAGCCGAGAAGCTCGATCCGCAGCCGCAGGTGGTGGTCGCGTTGGGATTCTTGATCACGAACTGCGCGCCTTCGAGGCCTTCCTGGTAGTCGATTTCGGCGCCGACCAGGTACTGGTAGCTCATGGGGTCGATCAGGAGCGTCACGCCGTCCTTCACCATCGCCGTGTCGTCCTCGTTGGTCACTTCGTCGAAGGTGAACCCGTACTGGAAGCCGGAGCAGCCGCCGCCGGAGACGAACACGCGCAGCTTGAGCTCGGGGTTGCCTTCTTCCTCGATCAGGGACTTCACCTTCGCGGCCGCCGAGTCGGTGAAGACGAGCGGTGCGGGCATTTCGTTCATGGCGTTCATCGTTGGCTCCGTCGGCGGTTTACCCGCCCATCATCCTCTCATTGCGCTATCCGCGTAACTACTTATCGGCAACCGCCCGTTTCAATTCGACCACACTGGCGGCGGCGGGTTCGCCGTGATCGAGCTTGCCCTGCACGACCGCACCCAGGTGCATTTCGAGGCTCCGGTAGCGGATGTCGCCAACCACCTTCGCCTTCGCTTGCAGTTCCAGGAAATCGTTGGCGACGATGGGCCCGTTCACGGTCCCGTTCACCACCACGTGGGAAACCTGGATTTCGCCGTCGATGCGCGCCTGCTCGCTGACCACCAACGTACCGGCTTCGCCCTCCGCCGTGGCCACGTTGCCGCGAACGATGCCGTCCACGCGCAGCCCGCCGCTGAACGTCACGTCACCGTGGACCGTGGTCCCGGCGCCGATCAGGCAATCGATACGCTTCTGCGGCGGTGCGTGCTTGTGCTTGCGATCGAACATGGTGCCCCCCTAGTTGAGACTCAAGGTCCGGGCGGCCCGAGGTGTCGCGTACCCCGTCTCGTAGGCGCGCACGACCAGCGTCAGCACCCGGGCTCCGGGCGGGACCCTGAATCGTCCCTCAACCCGCTGATAATACTTGAATTTGAGCTTGAGCGCCGCTGCCGCCTCCGGATCGTCCTCCGGCAGTTGCATGGACCTTTGCGGGGCGTCCGCGCCGGGCTCGGCGCCGCCCAGGGTCGCCCGCAGCGACAGGTTACCGACGAATTCGTCCTTCGGGTTGCCGCCGCGGACCACGAGCACGCTGTAGCGCCACGTGTCCTCGCCGTCGGGCTCGACCGCCACGCGCTGGATGGCGACCCCTACGGTCTTCGCGTCGGTCACGAGCTGCTGCAGGAACGCGAGCTCCTCCTTGAGCTGTGCGTTCTCGCCCGCAAGCTCGGTCGCTTGCCGCGACAGCGCCTCCTGCTTGCCGCTGGCCATCGCGAGCTCGGACTCGAGCACCGTGTTGCGCGCGCGCAGCTCGACGACCTCGCTGCGCAACTTCCCGGCTTCGCCGTCCAGCGAGGCCAGTCGCGCCTCGACTTCCTTGCGGTTGAAGCCGCCCAGGATCTGGCCGAAGTCGAACCCCCACCACCACATGCCACCGATGAGCGCGAGCAGCATGAGCACGAGGGCGCCGCGGCCCCACCACGGCAGGCGGGTGCGCACCGCCATGCGCGGAGCGGAGATACCGAAGTACTGGCGCAGGCGGCGCCAACGCGCAGCCATCGAGCGCGCGACCCTAAGGCAGGACGGGCGCGGCCGTGAGCCCGGCGGTTTCCGGGAGCCCGAACATGAGGTTCATGTTCTGCACCGCCTGTCCCGCCGCGCCCTTGACGAGGTTGTCCTCGACCACGATCACCATCGCGGTGTCGCCATGGCGGTGCACGGCGATGCGGGCGACGTTCGACGCGCGCACACTGCGGGTGTCCGGCGCGGACCCCGGCGGCATCACGTCGACGAACGGCTCCCCCCGGTAGCGCGCCTCGAACAGCGCCTGCAGGTCGACTTCCGGCCGGGTGATGCGGGCGTACAGCGTGGACAGGATGCCGCGGATCATCGGCAGCAGATGCGGCGTGAACACGAGGCTCACGGGCGTCTTGCTGTGCGCCTGCAGTTCCTGCGTGGTTTCGGGGTGATGCCGGTGCCCGGTCACGGCGTAGGCCTTGAAGTTGTCGGACGCTTCGGCGAGCAGCAGGCCGACTTCCGCCTTGCGCCCGGCGCCGGACGCGCCGGACTTGCAGTCCGCGATGAGGTGCGCGCTGTCGATCACGCCGGCCTCGAGCAGCGGCACGAAGCCAAGTTGCATCGACGTGGGGTAGCAACCCGGGTTGCCGACGATGCGGGCGCGCCTGATCCGCTCGCGGTGGAACTCGGGCAGCCCGTAGACCGACTCCGCGAGCAGATCCGGGCACGCGTGCTTCTGCTTGTACCACTGCTCGAACACCGAGACGTCGCGGATGCGGAAGTCGGCCGCGAGATCGATGATGCGCACGCCGGCGCTCACCAGCGCGCGCGCCTGCGCCATCGCCACACCGTGCGGTGTGGCGAAGAACACGACGTCGCAGGAGGTAAGGTCCGTCGCGTCGGGCGCGGTGAACGCGAGCGCGTCGTACTTGCCGCGCAGACTCGGGAACATGTCGACGACACGGGTGCCCGCCTCGCCGCGCGAGGTGATCGCGCGCACGTCCGCGTCCGGGTGGGACGCGAGAATCCGCAGGAGCTCGACGCCGGTGTAGCCGGTGCCGCCGACAATGCCGATCTTGACCATTGTGTGATCCTCGATGGGGCAGCCGTCGATTCTAGCGCATGTGAAAAGGGCCACCTTGCCGGGTGGCCCCTTGCGGCGTCCGCGCCTTGGGTTAGCGCTTGCTGAACTGCTTGCGCCGGCGCGCCTTGTGCAAGCCCACCTTCTTGCGCTCGACTTCGCGCGCGTCGCGCGTCACGAGGCCGGCCTTGGACAGCGTCGGCTTCAACTGCGTATCGTAGTCGATCAGCGCGCGGGTGATGCCGTGGCGCACCGCGCCGGCCTGGCCGGACTCGCCGCCGCCGATCACGTTGACCATGATGTCGAACGTCGCGAGGTGATTGGTGAGAACGAGCGGCTGGCGCACGACCATGCGGCCGGTCTCGCGCGTGAAGAATTCGTCGACCGGCTTTTCGTTGACGACGAACTTGCCGCTGCCTTGCTTGATGAACACCCGCGCCACGGAAGTCTTGCGGCGGCCGGTGCCGTAGTAGTAGTTGCCGATCATGGTTACTTGACAGGGTCCAGGGTCTTGGGCTGCTGCGCGGTGTGCGGGTGCGCGGGGCCGGCGTAGTACTTGAGCTTCTTCAGCATCGCGTAGCCGAGCGGGCCCTTGGGCAGCATGCCGCGCACCGCTTTTTCCAGCGCGCGGCCGGGAAAGCGGGCCTGCATCTTGGTGAAGTTGGTGGTGGAGATGCCGCCGGGGTAGCCGGAGTGCCGGTGGTACAGCTTATCCTCGGCCTTGTTGCCGGTCATGCGCAGCTTGTCGACATTGGTGACGACGATGAAGTCGCCGGTGTCCATGTGCGGGGTGTAGATCGGCTTGTGCTTGCCGCGCAGGCGAAGCGCGATCTGGCTTGCGAGCCGGCCGAGCACCTGATCCGTGCCGTCGACGACGTACCAATCCCGCGTGATGTCGGCGGGCTTGGCGGAAAAGGTCTTCATGGCGCTGATGTTCTTTCGATATCGGGGGTGCCGGACGCGCCCGCAGGCGGGTCCGACAAAAGTCAATGATTCTACTATTTTGACGGCGTTTGGGTCAAGGCAGCGGCTTGGGCGCCGCACTCGAGCGCTCTGGGCAAAAAATAGGCGCGGTCGGGTCGGACCGCGCCTTAGAGGATTCCACCATAGGAGGAGAATGGAGGAATGAGTCCGCGGTGCCGAAGGAGGAGTACGGCGGACCGACAGACGCCTATGATGATCGCATATTGCGTCGCAGCATGCAATCGAATTGCGCAGTGCAGCATGACGCCTTCAACGGATGTTGCGAAAAAATCAGTGTGAGCGCACACTCTCTACGACACGTATTGTAGATCAAATACTTAAGGCCTATGAAGACACGCATAAAGTGGATCGAGGGCGCCAGTTTCGTGGGCGAGTCGGGTAGCGGCCACGCCATGGTCATCGACGGCGCGCCGGAGCACGGCGGGCGCAATCTGGGCATGCGGCCGATGGAGGCGCTGCTCACCGGCGCCGCCGCCTGTACCGCCTTCGACGTGGTTTCGATCCTGCGCAAGGGGCGGCACGCGGTCACCGACGTTGTGGTCACCGTCGAGGCCGAGCGGGCGCCGGCTTCCCCCCGCGTGTTCACTGCTCTCCACTACGTCTATACCGTCGCCGGGCAGGGCCTCGACCGCCGGCAGGTCGAGCGGGCGGTGCTCCTGTCCAAGGAAAAGTACTGCTCGGCGACCATCATGCTCGCCAGGACGGCGACCATCACCCACGACATCGTGATCGTGGAGGGTGACCGGGTCACGTAGGGTCAGATCCGATTTTCGATTTGCGGGCGCAGCAGCAGTGCAGATCGTTCGCCGCGGACGGAGCAGAAAATCGGCTCTGACCCCGCTTTCCCGGCACCAGCGGAAAAAGGGGACGTACCCCATTTCAAGGAAAAAGGGGACGTACCCCATTTCAAGGAAAAAGGGGACGGGAAAAAGGGGACGTACCCCATTTCACGTAGGAAATGGGGTACGTCCCCTTTTTCACCTTTTTCATACCGGCAGCGACGACGGCGATGCGCCTCACCCTCGCGCTACTTCGAGTGATTGAGCAGCCGGATGAGACTCGACGTGTCCCACCGTCCGCCGCCGCGCGCCTGCACCTGTCCGTAGAACTGGTCGACGAGCGCGGTCACGGGCAACGCGGCGCCGTTGCGCCGCGCCTCGGCCACGCAAATCGAAAGGTCCTTGCGCATCCAGTCGACCGCGAAGCCGAAGTCGAACTTGTCGGCGATCATCGTCTTGCCGCGGTTTTCCATCTGCCACGATTGCGCGGCGCCCTTGGAGATGACGTCGAGCACGCGCTCGGGATCGAGTCCCGCGCGCATCGCGAAGTGGATGCCTTCGGCGAGCCCCTGCACGAGCCCCGCGATGCAGATCTGGTTCACCATCTTGGTGAGCTGGCCGCTGCCCGGCGCGCCCATCAGCGTCACCGCGCGCGCGTAGGTCGCGAGCACGCTTTCCGCGCGCGCATAAGCGTCGGCTTCGCCGCCGACCATGATCGTGAGCTTGCCGTTCTCCGCGCCCGCCTGCCCGCCCGAAACCGGCGCGTCGAGGAAGGCGACACCTTTCGCCTGCGCCAAGGCGAACACGTCCCGCGCGACCTCGGCCGACGCGGTGGTGTGATCGACGAGGATCGCGCCCGCCGCCATGCCGGCCAGCGCGCCGTCGTCGCCCGCGGCCACCGCGCGCACGTCGTGATCGTTGCCCACGCACATCATGACGATCTCCGCGCCCTTGGCGGCGGCGGCGGGCGTGGGCGCACTCCTGCCGCCGTAGGTCTCGACCCACTTGGCAGCCTTGGCGGCCGAGCGGTTGTACACCGTCACGTCATGCCCGGCGCGCGCGAGATGTCCGGCCATCGGATAGCCCATCACGCCCAGGCCCAGGAAAGCGAGCTTCATCACTCCTCCGTTGCGTTGTGGGGCGGCAGCGACGCTCGCGCGGCGGCGGCGGCGGCGCGTACGCGCGAAGGCGCGGTGCCCCCCGGATGATCCCGGCTCGCGACCGAGCCTTCGAGGGTAAGGATGTGGTGTACATCATCGCCCACCAGCGGCGAAAACTGACGCAACTCGGCCACCGGCAGTGCAGCGAGGTCCACGCCCTGCGCCTCGGCGTGGCGCACCGCGCGGGCGACCGCCTCGTGCGCGTCGCGAAACGGCGCGCCCCGGCGCACGAGGTAGTCGGCGAGGTCGGTAGCGGTGGCGTAGCCTTCCAGCGCCGCCGCGCGCATGCGCTGCGCATTCGCGGTGAGCCCGTGCGCGACCAGGTCGGCCATGATCGCGAGCGAGTCGACGAGCGTGTCGACCGTGTCGAACAGCGGCTCCTTGTCTTCCTGGTTGTCCTTGTTGTAGGTGAGCGGCTGAGCTTTCATGAGCACCAGCAGCGACACGAGGTGGCCGATCACGCGCCCGCTCTTGCCGCGCACGAGCTCGGGCCCGTCGGGATTCTTCTTCTGCGGCATGATCGAGCTGCCGGTGCAGAAGCGGTCGGCCAGCGTGACGAACCCGAAGCGCGGGTTCGACCACAGCACGAGCTCTTCGGCGAAGCGCGACAGGTGCACCATCACGAGCGCGGCGGCGGCCTCGAACTCGATCGCGAAGTCGCGGTCGGCCACGGCGTCGAGCGAGTTCTGCGCGATGCCGTCGAAGCCGAGCTCCCGCGCCACCCGCTCGCGGTCGATCGGGAACGACGTGCCCGCGAGCGCGGCGGCGCCCAGCGGCAGCCGGTTGACGCGCCCGCGGCAATCCGCGAGGCGCTCGCCATCGCGCGCGAGCATCGCTTCGTACGCGAGCAGGTGATGGCCGAAGGTCACCGGCTGCGCCACTTGCAGGTGCGTGAAGCCCGGCATGATCGTATCGGCGTGCCGCTCCGCGAGGTCGATCAGCGCGCGCCGCAGCGCAACTAACTCCCGCACGATCGCGTCGATCGCGCCGCGCAGCCACAAGCGGACGTCGGTGGCAACCTGGTCGTTGCGCGAGCGCGCGGTGTGCAGGCGCTTGCCGGCGTCGCCGACCAGCTCGGTCAGGCGGCGCTCGATGTTCAGGTGCACGTCCTCGCGGTCGAGCGACCACGCGAAGCTGCCGGCCGCGATCTCGCCGCGGATCGCCGCGAGGCCGCGCTCGATGTCGGCGAGATCCCGCGGCGACAGGATTCCCGCGGCCGCGAGCATGCGGGCGTGCGCCACCGAGCCTTCGATGTCGGCTTGCGCGAGCCGCCGGTCGAAGCCAACCGACGCGGTGTAGCGCTTGACCCGCTCGCTGACCGGCTCCGCGAACCGCCCGGACCAGCCGCCGGTGGCGGCAACGTCGGCGGCACGAGGCTTTTCTGTGTGCGACATTTCGTCAAGGCGCCGACGCGGCAAGCGAGCCTTGTCAGTGCGGCGGGGATGAAATCAGGGCGGCGAGCGGGCATGATGCTTGCATGCCGCCACCGATCATGCAGTCGAGTATAAAACAAAACGGGTTTCGCCCGGCGCTGCCCGACTTCCGCAACCTGGGCACGATCCTGCGCATCCTCGTCGCCGTGAACCTGGGCGCACTCTTGTTCGCGCTTGCCCGCGACGCGCCGCCGGCCACCTTCGTCGACGAGGTCAATGCGGCGGTCGCGGTGGTCGAGCCGTATCTTCTCGTCGTACTTGCGCTGCTGTGGCTCGCCTCGGGGAGGCTTGCCCGGCTGCCGTACGCGACCGGCGCCGCGGCGGTGCTGCTCGTCACCGTCGTGGCCGGGGTCGCCGTCTTCTTCATCTACAGCGCGGTCGCGCCGATGCGGCCCCTGGCGCTGTTGCTGTGGCCGGTGTGGGGACTCGTCGCGGCGGGCCTCCTGCTTTTCTATTTTCACCTGCGTGCGCGCGCGCTGTCGCCGGCGATCGTCGAGGCGCGGCTGCAGGCGCTGCAGGCGCGTATCCGGCCGCACTTCCTGTTCAACAGCATCAACGCGGTGCTCTCGCTGGTGCGCAGCGAGCCCAGGCGCGCGGAGCTCGCCCTGCAGGACATGGCCGACCTCTTTCGCGTGCTGATGCGCGACAACCGCGAATTGGCCCCACTCGCCGACGAGCTCGAGCTGTGCCGCCAGTACCTGGAGCTCGAGCAGCTGCGCCTCGGCGAGCGTCTTACCGTCGACTGGAATCTCAAGAGCATGCCGGGCGACGCGCTGGTGCCGCCGCTCCTGCTGCAGCCGCTGCTCGAGAACGCGGTCTACCACGGCATCGAGCCGTCGAGCGCGCCCGGCACCGTCTCCATCAACGTCTTCCTCACCCGCGGCGAGGTGCACGCGATCCTCAAGAACCCGTACCGCGCCGACGGCGGCCGCCATCACGCCGGCAACAAGATGGCGCTCGCCAACGTGCGCGAGCGCTTGGCACTGCACTTCGACGCCGAGGCGAGCCTCGAGTCGCGCATCACCAAGGACGGCTACGAAGTGCACATCCGCGTTCCCTATCGAACCGCGGGCGAGGTCGCCGGCAACCACAAGCGCGACCCGGCGGAGGAGCCGCGTGCGCGCCGCAACGGCCACGGCACTAGCCGGCGCGCGGGTGCGCTGGCGGCGGCGACTGCCCATGGCTGAGTCGATGCTGCGCGTGCTCCTGGTCGACGACGAGGCACCAGCTCGGCGCCGGCTGCGCGATCTCCTCGACGACTGCGGCTCGGCGCTGCCGATCCAGGTCGTGGGCGAGGCGCAGCACGGACGCGAGGCGCTCGACCTGCTGCAAAGCGCGCCGGCCGATCTCGTGCTGACCGACATCCACATGCCGGACATGGACGGCATCGAGCTTGCGCGGCATCTCCTGAAGCTCTCGCACCCGCCGGTCGTCATCTTCACCACCGCGTTCCACGAGCACGCGGTGCAGGCGTTCGAGGTGAACGCGGTGGACTACCTCATGAAGCCGGTGCGCGTGCAGCGGCTCCTGGGCGCGCTGCAGAAGGTGCCGCGGCTCAAGCCCGTGCCGGCGGACAAGCTCGCCCAGCTCCCGGCCTCGGCGCGGCGCTTCCTCTCCGTCACCGAGCGCTCGCGCGTGGTGCTGGTGCCGCTCGACGACATCGTGTACCTCAAAGCCGAGCTCACGTACATCACGATCCGCACCGCGCAGCGCGAGTACCTCCTCGAGGAGTCTCTAACCAAGCTCGAAGGCGAGTTCGGCTCGCGCTTCGTCCGCGTGCATCGCAACTGCCTCGTCGCCCGCGACCACATCCGCGGCTTCGAGCGCCGCGTCAACGACGACGGCGATTCGCACTGGGAAGTGCTGCTGAACAGCGTGACCGAGACGCTGCCGGTTTCCAGGCGGCAACAGGTTGTGGTGCGGGATGTCGGCAGGGACACAACCGCCTGATGTAGATAAGTTACCCGGGCTCGCGAAGCTACCGTCGCGAGCCCGGCGGAAAAACCTCGAGCTCGCCGGTGGCGCTCGACAAAGCTAGCCAGCGGCAAATCGCGGGCGGAGCCCGACGATTTGCCCGGTAACGGCGGCTGACGCATCGGCGGCCGAGGCGGTACACTTCGCCGCTTCGCCGGCTCCCCCGCCTTCCCCATGCGCACGCTCATATGCGGCTCGCTCGCCTACGACACCATCATGGTGTTTCCCGATCACTTCGCGCGCCACATCCTGCCCGAGCAGGCGCAGGTGCTGTCGGTGTCGTTCCAGATCGGCGAGATGCGCCGCGAGTGGGGCGGCTGCGCCGGCAACATCGCCTACAACCTGCAGGCGATCGGCGGCGAGCCGGTGGTGATGGCCACCGTCGGCGACGACGGCATCGAGTACAAGGAGCGGCTCGCCGCACTCGGTATCGGCGTGGAAGGCGTGCGCCACGTGCCCGGCGCGTATACGGGACAAGCGTTCATCATCACCGACTTGGCCGACAACCAGATCACGGCGTTCCACCCGGGTGCGATGAACTACTCGCACCAGAGCCGCGTGTCCGACGCGGCCGGCATCGGCCTCGGCATCGTCGCGCCCGACGGCAAGGAGGGCATGCGCTCGCACGCGGCGCAGTTCGCCGCCGCCGGGATACCGTTCGTCTTCGATCCGGGGCAAGGCATGACGCTGTTCGACGGCGCCGAGCTCCTGGAAATGATCGACCTCGCGAGCTATGTCGCGGTCAACGACTACGAAGGCCGCATGCTCGCCGAGCGCACCGGCCTGCCGCTGGCCGGGATCGCCGAGCGCGTCGAGGCGCTGGTCGTCACCCTGGGCAGCGACGGTTCGGTGATCCATGCCGGCGGCGTCACTTTCGCGATCCCCGCCGCGCAGGCGAGCGAGGTGCTCGATCCCACCGGCTGCGGCGACGCCTATCGGGCGGGGCTGCTCTACGGCATCGCGCAGGGCTGGGACTGGGAGCGCACCGGCGGTCTTGCGTCCGTGCTCGGCGCGATCAAGATCGCCTCGCGCGGCGCGCAGAAGCACGACCCCTCGCGCGCGGCGGTCGCCGGGTTGTACCGTACGACGTTCGGCGGCGAGTTGTGGTGAGGCGCCGGCCCGTCCGCTATCCGAACGGCTTCGGCTGCACCGGCGCCCGCGACGGCACCTGAAATACGCGACGATCCGGCAACCGGACTGCGGTAAGCGTCCCGCCCCACAGGCATCCGGAGTCGAGCATCTGCACGTTCGGCGCGAGCATGAGCTCGAGGGTGGACCAGTGGCCGCACACGATCGTGGCGCTCGCCGAGCGCCGATTCGGATGCTCGAACCAGGGTGCGAAGCCCTTCGGCGTGTGGCCGGGCCCGCGCTTTTCCTTAAGCTCCATCTCGCCTTCCGGCGTGCAGAAGCGCAGGCGCGTGCAGGCGTTGACGACGATGCGCAGGCGGTCGTAGCCCGCCAGCTCATCCGACCACGCGCGCGGCTCGTCGCCGTACAGCACGCCCAGGAAGTCGTGGGCGCGCTCGCTCGCCATCGTCGCCTCGACCTCCCGCGACAGCGCGACCGCCTGCGCGACCGTCCATGACGGTAGCAATCCCGCGTGCACCATGGCCAGGTCGCCTTCGGCCACCACCAGCGGCCGCGCGGCGAGCCAGGCGATCAACTCGTCGCGGTCGGGTGCGGCGAGCACGTCGTCGATCGTGTCGCCGCGGTGCGGCTTGCGATGACCCGCGGCCACGGTCAGCAGGTG
>JADLEZ010000364.1 GCA_020845855.1 Burkholderiales bacterium | reverse complement strand
GCGCGGATGCCGTTGACGTTCCAGGTGGCGATCTTCATACGAGTTTGGGGTCAGATTCGATACTCGATACGAGTTTGGGGTCAGATTCGATACTCGATACGAGTTTCGACTCTGACCCCAATTAGTACCGGATGTGCAGCGTGGCGCTGACCGCCTGCGCCCAGAAGCTCGAGCTGTTCCAGTTGAACGTTGGTTGCGCAGGTCCGAGGAGAATCGCGGGCGGGTCGCCCGTGTACGACACGGCCTGCGACGGGTTGATGTTGCGGTCGATCTGGTTACCGGGCCGCGCGACGTTGCTCGCATACAGGACGTCGTAGCCGACACTCAACGAGATCTTCGGCGTGAAGAAGTAGCCGACGTTCAGGCGCAGCTCCGGCACCGCGGCGAATACCGTACGCGACCGGCTGCCGATGTTCGTGGGCAGCGCGAAGTACCCACCCGGGAAGGTCTGCGTGACTCCGACGCTCTGGAAGTCGTCGGTGACGAGCGAGCCTTGCACGCTCATGTCCTGGACCATGCCGCCCAGGGCGACCTGCACGGCGCCGTTCATCATCCAGTTGCCCTGGCGCCAGTTGCCGCGCGCGCCGATCTGCCCGCCATAGAACTTGTTCGATGCGTCGAAGATGTCGGCGGTGGTCCACACACCGGCCGGCGTCGGCGGAAGGTAGGGGCTGTTGGTGGTGATCTGGTACTTTTCCTTGAGCCGCAGCCAGCGGAAGCCGCCGAACACCGTGAAGTCCCACGGCGCCTTCGCGGCCACCGGCCACGTAACGTTGATCTCCGCGCCCTGCATGCTGTTGGTGAGCTCGGTGCTCGCGGATCCCGAGTACGACCCGGTGGACGAGACCTCGCTTATGTCCTCGGCGTTGCGCACGACGTTGTAGTACGGCACGAACAGGTTGGCGCTGCCCGGCAACCCCGTGGTGGACACGCCATCGGTTTGCGAGCGTTCGCCAATCCACAGGTAGTTGACCTCGACGCCGTAGGTGAGTTTTGGCGTGTAGAAGAGCGTGACCCGGAAGCCGGCATTGGGGTTCGTGTTCACGTCCCCTCCGCCCAGGAGGACCTGCGTGCCCGGACGCCCGAGGACACCGTCGCTGATGATCGGCGTGGGCGTTGGGCTGCCCTGGAACCACCAGGCCATGGGCTCGAATCCCCACGTCACCTTCTCCGTAGGCTGTGCCACGGCCGTGGCGGCGGTGAACCCTATCGCTACCGCAAGCAATGCGCGCATCGTCCTAGCTCCCCGGGCAAACGACGTTGGGTGGCGCGGTCTGGGTCGGCGGCGGCACATTGAGGCTCACCAGCGGCTTGCCGCAGGTCGGGTCGAGGCCGCTCTTGCAGTTGGCGTCGGTCACGGCCACGTAATCCTTGTTGAGGCTGCCCGCGACCAGGTTCGCGCTGCACGAGCCGAGGTAGCCCTTCGCCGTCGAGTTCTCGAGGCAGTAAGGATCGGGCGGCGTCTGCCCGCCGCGCGGCGCGCACACGCCGCTCAAGCCGTAGGCCGACTGGGTGCGCCCCGTGTAGGAGTCGGTCACGGTGAGCGCAACCTCCTTCACCTGGAATGCGACGTAGGTGTCGCCGGCGTCCGGATACGCCCTGACCTCGCATTCGGCGAGCTGCGCGCCGTTGTTCCAGAACGACAGCGCCGGGCTGATTCCGACGTTAGGAGGCGTGCCCGGCGGCAGGCTGTACATCCGCCCGCACACGCTCACCCGGTTCCAGCCGGGACCGAAGCCCGCCGAGTACTGCTTGTACGGATCGTACGGCTCGCGGTTCGGCATCTTCGAGTAGCCGCCCGCCTGGATGATGAGCGTGGAGGCGAACCCGCCGAAGTTGCCGTAGAAATCGTCGATCGAGAACGAGTACGCGCCGGGTGCTGCCACACCGTCCGAAGCGTGGATGAAGCGCGCGTACGGGTTCACGTTGTACACACTTTCCGTCGGCGCCCAGAAGTGCAGGAACTTGTCGAAGTGATAGATCTTCGCCTGCGGCGAGTTGACCTGCGGGAACACGCAGGCGGCGGGGCACGCGGCGAGATCGCCGCTCGGGCAACCGCCGCATTGCTCGGGCGGTCCCGCCGGCGTCCACGGCAGTCCGCGCTGCAGCGCCTGCACGCTTTCGTTGTTCATCTGCGCCACCGTGCAGCTCGCCGGGCACGTCTCGGGATTGGCCGTGCACCTCACGCACAATGTCGGGTTGTAGCCTGCCTTGACGTCGAACCCGATGATGGCCGCCACCACACACCGGTCGAGCGCGTCCTTCTTCATGCCGGCGCACTTGTCCTCGAACTCCGACCAGACGAAGTCGACCGTCTTCTTGTACGCCGTGCAAAAGCCCGTGCGGTCGATGACCGGCGCCTGCGCGATACCGGCGCCGGTGGCGGCGCAGGGGTCGGGAAGCGCCTGATCTCGCCACACGTTGAAGCGCGCGACGAGGTTATCGAGCGTCGGGTTCGAGAACTTGTAGGTCCCGGCATTGGGGTCGGTGGGCTTCTGTGGATTCGCGAGCCACCTGCCCAGCACCTTGTCGATCTGGAAGTTCTTGATGTCGCAGCAGCCCTGCATGCCGTTGATGGGGTCGGGGCAGCAGTTGGGGTTGTTCGGGAGCAGCACCGCGCACTGCGCGTTCTCGCCGTTCGGCGCCACGCATGCCGTCGAATACCCGCCATAGGTCTCCGCCTTGAACAGGGCGGTGGTGCCGCCGTCCATCGCGGTCCTGATCAGGATCGCCGCCGACGGCGCCACATCCGTGCGCGGGATGAAGCAGGAAAAGCGGGTCTTGCGCTCGTCGGCGGGGCCGCCGTCGGGTGCGGGCGGCTTTGCGCACTCCTCGGCGCTCGCCCAATGCAGCGAGTCGTAGGCGGCGAAGCCGGACCACCCGCTCTTCGCGATGAAGTCGGCCAGACGCGGCGCGAATTGCGACAGCGGCAGCGGCCCGGGCGTGCCGAAGGTGCTACCCATGAACTGCGTAGCGCCGCCATCGCCCAGCGCCATGGCGTACGGCTGGTGCGCGTAGTCGACATAGGAGACGTCGAAGTCGATGAGCGGTCTGCCGCGGGGGTCGTTGGCGTTGGGAAAATCCGAGCCGTCCACCGGGTTCTGCGAGGTGATCGTGTACTCGAGTAGCTGGCCGGGAATGTCGTAGCCGTAGTCGTTCCCCAAGCGGTTGGGATCGATCGACGCAAGGCCGATCCAGCAGCCGGGGCACGGGTCCGGCAGGTTCCACTCGGTGTAGCGCCGCGTGCGCTGATCCGGATTCAGCGTCTCCTCGATCTTGGCGCGATCGGCGTACAGCATGTAGATCCGGGAAGCGTTGTAGAACGCGCCGCGCGGGCAGTTGGGCGCTGTCTTCGGGATGTCGACCGTGACCGATTGGCCGACGGGAATCCCGGGCGTGCTCGGCCCCGCGTTGATGATGATGCGCATCAGCCCGTTGATGGCGCCGCCGCTGCCGTTCGGCACGGACCCGCAGTTGATCGCGCCCCCGGTCGAAGGGTCGATGTTTTGCGGCGCCTGGACGACGGGATAGATCGTCGTGGTCGACGTGTTGTGGATGATCAGCTTGCGCTGAAACTCGTCGACGCTCTGTCCGTGGGCATGAAGCGCGGGCAAGAGCACGGCCGCGAACGTGACCGCGAATCGCTGCGTGGGGGTCATTGTAGGATTCCGGGCGATGCCGAATCGGCACCTGCCGGTTGTAAGGCATGGGCGCCGCGGTTGTCAACACGCGCCAACCTGATTGCCCCTGCGTGCGACACGTATAATCGCGGCTCTTTTCCATTGCGGCCGCTTCCCATGAACGTGCTGTTCGAGGACGACGGCCAGCTCAAGGCCGGCGCCGTGCTCGCCGACCAGGACACCTCGCTCATGGTCGAGGCCGCGTCCGGCAAGCGCATGAAGGTCAAGGCGGGCAACGTGCTCCTGCGCTTTGCCGCGCCGTCGCCGTCCGAGGTGCTCGCCGAGAGCCGTAAGCTCGCGGCGGAGCTCGATCCCAATTTCCTGTGGGAAGCGAGCGACGACGGCGAGTTCGGCTTCGCGGACCTCGCGCGCGAGTATTACGGTGACAAGGCGTCGCCCACGCAGGCGGCGGCGGTAGCGATGCTCCTCCACGCCTCGCCGATGCATTTCTACAAGAAGGGCAAGGGGCGCTACCGCAAGGCGCCGGCGGAGGCGCTGGCGGCGGCGCTCGCCTCCGTGGAACGCAAGGCGCGCGAAGCGGAGCAGATCGCCGCGTGGGTAACCGAGCTCATGGCGTTGCGTTTGCCCGAAGCGCTCCACGCGTCGCTGCCGATGCTCCTGTACAAGCCCGACAAGAACGCGCTCGAGTGGAAGGCGCTCGCCGCCGCGTGCGACGCGAAAAAGACCAACCCGCTGGAGCTTCTGAACGCGTGCGGCGCGGTTCCCTCGACCCACGACTACCACTTCGACGCGTTCGTCACCGAGGTGTTCGCGCACGGCCTCGAGTTTCCGGCATGGGGATCGCTGCCGGCACTGCCGGAATTGCCGGTGAGCGAAGCCCGCGCATTTTCGATCGACGACGCGGCGACCACCGAGATCGACGATGCGTTCTCGGTGCGCGAGCTCGCCAACGGCCATTACGAGATCGGCATCCACATCGCGTGCCCGGCGCTGGCGATGCCGCGCGACGGGGCACTCGATCGCATTGCCCGCACGCGGCTGTCGACCGTGTACATGCCGGGACGCAAGCTCACCATGCTGCCCGACGAGGCGGTCGACGCCTTCACGCTCAAGGCCGGGGCGGTGTTGCCCGCGCTGACGATGGCGATCGAAATCTCCCCCGACGGCGTTCCGCTGCACTGCACCTCGCGCGTCGAGCGTGTGTTCGTGGCGGCGAACCTGCGGCTCGACGCGATCGACGAAGCGTTCGCCAACGACTTGCCGTCACCGGCCGATCCGCCGTGGACCGCGGAGCTGCGCGTGCTGTGGAAGCTCGCGCGGCACCTTTTCGGCGAGCGCGGCAAGAACGACGTCAGCCGCGTCGACTATAGCTTCGTGGTCGACTGGGAAGCCGGCGCCGACGGCCGCGTCGACATCCTGCCGCGCGCGCGCGGCAGCCCGCTCGACAAGCTCGTGGCCGAGCTCATGATCCACGTGAACAACACGTGGGGGCGGCTGCTGGCGGACCGGGGCGTGGCCGGCCTGTATCGCGTGCAGGCCGCGGGCAAGGTGAAGATGAGCACGCGCCCCGGCGAGCACCAGGGCCTCGGGCTTACGCATTACCTGTGGGCGAGCTCCCCCCTGCGCCGCTACAGTGACCTCGTGAACCAGCGCCAGCTCCTGGCCGTGCTGGCGGGGCAGACGCCGCCCTATGCCGAGAACGACGCCGGCCTGTTCGCAGCGCTCGCCGACTTCGAGGCCACCTACGGCCAGTACGCCGAGTTCCAGAACCGCATGGAGCACTACTGGTGCCTGCGTTGGCTGTTGCAGGAAAACGTCACCGAAGTCGTGGCGCGCGTGATCCGCGACAACCTCGTCCGCTTCGACCGCCTGCCGGTCGTAACCCGGGTGGCCGACGTGCCGTCGCTGCCGGCGGACACCCCGGTGCGGATCGCCATCGGGCGTATCGACCTTCTGGCGGCGAGCCTCGAATGCCGGTACGCCGGCCCGGTTGCGGAGGCCGGCCGGACGACATGACCGGAGGCTATGACGCCGGCATGGCGCGCCTTACAATAGGCGTCGTATGCCCCGCCGAGCGACACCGCCGAAGCCCGCCGAAGACGACAAGCGAGAGCCCGAGCTGCCGGCTGTCGTGTCGGCGCCTGCGCGCAAGCGATCGGCGCCTGCGCCGCTTCCGGAGTCCGCCGCGAAGCGCCCGGCGCCGGTGCGCAAGAAGCCGGCGGCGGTGACCAAGGCGGCAAAGCCGCTGATCGTCGATCCCGAGGTTCCGGCGGTGGCCGCCCCGGCGCGGCGGACCGCGCGCATCTCGCCGGCCGGCGCGCTGCCGCCGGCGGTGATTCCGCGCGAGGCGCTCCTGTCCCCGCGCCACGATCGCCTCCTGGGCGCGGCGATCGCGATCTCGGTGCTGATCCACCTCGTGATCCTCACCATCCACTTCAGGCCGTTCGACCTCGCCTCGCGCAGCGCCAAGGGGCCGCCGCTGGAAGTGGCGCTGGTCAACGCGAAAACCGTCGCCAAGCCGGCGCAGGCCGACATCCTCGCGCAGGCGAACCTCGACGGCGGCGGCAACACCGACGCCAACCGCCGCGCGCGCACGCCGCTGCCGGTGCTGCCCAAGCATGCCCCCGACCAGCAGATCGCGGTCGCCACCCAGAAGGTGGAGGCGCTGGAGAAGCAGACGCGCGAGCTCCTGACGCAGCTTCGCAACGCGCCGGCGCCGCTGTCGATGCAGGCGCCGACCGACGCCAACGAGAAGACCGACCTGCCGAGCGCCAACGAGCTCATGCAAAAGACATTGGAGGCGATGCGGCTCGAGGCGCAGATCGCCAAGGACATGGAGGCGTACCAGAAGCGGCCGAAGCGCCGCTTCATCGGCGCGCGCGCGGAAGAGTACCGCTTCGCGCGCTACGTCGAGGATTGGCGCCTGAAGATCGAGCGCATCGGCAACTTGAACTATCCCGAAGCCGCACGTCAGCAGAAGCTGTACGGCAACCTGATCCTGACCGTGTCGATCAAAAGCGACGGCAGCGTGGAGAGCGTCGAGATCAATCGCACGTCCGGCAACCGCATCCTGGACGCGGCGGCCATTCGCATCGTCGAGATGTCGGGCCCGTTCGCGCCGTTCCCGCCGGACATCAAGCGCGATACCGACATCCTCGCCATCACGCGGACGTGGAAGTTCACGAAAGCCGATCAGCTCGAGTCGCAGTGAAGCGTGAACGAGTGAACAATTGAACGGGTGAAGCGACATGCCGCCGGCGCTGGCATATCCTTCACCTTTTCAACCGTTCACGGCCTGATATGGACCGCTACGCCGTCGTTGGCAATCCCGTCGCGCATTCGAAGTCGCCGCGGATCCACGAGGCGTTCGCGCGCGCGACCGGCCAGGCGATGACCTACGAGCGCCTGCTGGCGCCGATCGGCGGCTTCGCGCAGGTGGCGGAAGGCTTCGCGCGCGCGGGCGGCAAGGGCCTCAACGTCACCGTGCCGTTCAAGCTCGACGCGCTCGCCATCGCGCATTCGGCGAGCGAGCGCGCTCGCGCTGCCGGGGCGTGCAACACGCTCAAGCGCGACGGCGACCGCTGGTACGCGGACAACACCGACGGCGCGGGTATCGTGCGCGACCTCACCGTCAATCGCGGCGTGGCGCTGGCCGGCCGCGACGTGCTCGTGCTCGGCGCGGGCGGGGCCGCGCGCGGCATCCTGCTGCCGATGCTCGGGCAGGACGTGCGCTCGATCGTGATTTCCAATCGCACCCCCGGCAAGGCCGAGGCGCTCGCGGTGCAGTTCGCCGCGCATGGTCCGCTCGACGCGCTCGCGCCGGACCGGATCGGCGCGCGCACGTTCGACGTCGTCGTAAACGCAACCAGTGCGGGGCTCGACGGCGGCGACACCGGGTGGTCGTGGCCCGCGGGGTTGTTCCGGACCGGCGCGTTCGCGTACGACTTGGTGTACGCCGATGGCACGACAGCGTTCCTGCGCTGGGCGCAAGGGCAAGGTGTCACCCGCACCGCCGACGGCATCGGCATGCTGATCGAGCAGGCGGCGGAGAGCTTCCTTCTCTGGCGCGGCGTGCGGCCGCAGACGGCCCCGGTCTTCGAGCTGCTCCGCCCGGGCAAGTGAAACGACCCCCAGGCTCGCTGCGCTCGCTGCCCCCCGAGGGGGCGCGTCAGTCGCTCAGGGCGGCCCTTCGCGACTGAAGACATGCGCGCGCGCATCGTGCGCTGGATCGCCCGGGCGCTTGGCGCGGTCGCGCTGTTCCTCGTCGTTATCCACCTGTGGTTCGCCGCGCACATCCTGTGGTGGCGCGGCAATCCCGTCGGGGAGACGTCGTTCATGGCCTACCGCATGGACGAGCTTCGCGCGAAGTCGCCCAAGGCCACGCTTTCGTACCAGTGGGTTCCGTACGAGCGGATCAGCAACAACTTGAAGCGGGCGATGGTCGCGGCCGAGGACTCGAAGTTCGTCGACCACGAGGGCTTCGACTGGGAGGGCATTCAGTTGGCACTCGAGAAGAACCAGAAACGAGGCAAGGTGGTCGCGGGCGGGTCGACCATCACCCAGCAGCTTGCCAAGAACCTGTTCCTGACGCCGACCCGCAGCTACTGGCGCAAGGCGGAAGAGGCGGTGATAACCGTCATGCTGGAGAACATGCTGCCCAAGCGGCGCATCCTCGAGCTCTACCTCAACGTGATCGAGTGGGGCAACGGCGTGTTCGGCGCCGAAGCCGCGGCCAGGCGCTACTTCGGCGTGTCCGCCTCGCAGCTTTCGCCCGAGCAGGCGGCCAGGCTCGCCGCGATGGCGCCCAACCCGCGCTTTTACGAGCGTAACCAAGGCGCGCCGGGACTTGCGAGGACGACCGGGATCATCCTCGCGCGGATGCCGCAGGTGGAAGTTCCCTGAAGGCGGGGCTGGGGATTGGGGGCTAGGGACTAGGGAGCGGCATCGTTGTGCGCCCAATGCGCTGTTGGCGCGCCATCAATACAATGCCGGCATGGCGAGGTGCTCCCTAGCCCCTAGCCCCCAATCCCTAGCCCCGCATTCATGTCCGAGCTCGACGCCACCACCGAGCAACGCGCCGACCCTGCCAGCGAACGCGTCCAGGATGCGCTGGCCGAGATCACCGCGCTCCTGCGCAAGCACCGCCTCGTCGAAGGGCTCGTCCACGAGCAGCTGACGCACGCTCCGGCGACCGATGCCGACGGCGTGGTCGTCGAAAGCGTGGTGACCAAGCAGAACAAGGCGCAGCTCCAGCGCAAGCTCGATCGGCTGCACCCGGCCGACATCGCGTTCATCCTGGAAGCGCTGCCGCTCGACGAGCGGCTGTACATCTGGGAGCTGGTCAAGGCCGACCGCGACGGCGAGATCCTGCTCGAGGTCTCGGAGCCGGTCCGCGAATCGCTCATCTCCTCGATGGACACCGAGGAGCTGGTCGCGGCGGCGGAAACACTCGACGCCGAGGAGATCGCCGAGCTCGCGCCCGACCTCCCGCCGGAGGTCATGGACGACGTCTTCTCGATCCTGCCGGTCGAGGAGCGCGAGCAACTCCGTGCGGCCATGTCCTTCGAGGACGACATGGTCGGCGCCCTGATGGACTTCGCAGACCTGCAGGTGCGCCCGGACGTGACGCTCGAGGTCGTCCTGCGCTACTTGCGCCGCTTCGACGAGCTGCCGTCGCAGACCGACCAGCTTTTCGTGGTCGACCGCGACGAGAAGCTCCTGGGCGTGCTGCCCGTCAACAAGCTGATCGTAAGCGACCCCGACAGGCTCGTCGGCGACGTGATGCTGCCGCCGGCGGTCAAGCTCGTGCAGCACGAGAAGGCCGCCGACGCGGCCTCGGCGTTCGAGCGCTATGACCTCGTGTCCGCGCCGGTGGTCGACACCAACGACAAGCTCGTTGGCCGGGTGACGGTCGACGAAATACTCGATTTCGTGAAAGGACGCGGCGAGGAGGAAGTGCTCGCGCTCGGCGGCCTGTCCGAGGAGGAGGACGTCTTCGCCTCGGTGTGGAAGTCGTTCCAGAACCGCTGGGCATGGCTCGCGATCAACCTCGGCACCGCGTTCATCGCATCCCGCGTGATCGGCGTATTCGAAGGCTCGATCGCGAAGCTGGTCGCGCTGGCCGCGCTGATGCCTATCGTCGCCGGCATCGGCGGCAACTCGGGCAACCAGACCATCACCATGATCGTGCGCGCGGTCGCCCTCGGCCAGGTGACGCGTGAGCACGCACGAAAGTTGATCCGCAAGGAGATCGTCGTCGCCTTGCTCAACGGCCTCGTGTGGGGAGGGGTCATGGGAATCGTCGCGATGATGCTCTACCGCGACGTGGCGCTCGGCCTCGTGATGGTGCTCGCGATGACGCTCAACCTCATGCTGGCGGCGAGCATGGGAGTCCTGATCCCGATGACCATGCTGCGGTTCGGCCGCGATCCGGCCATGGGTGCGTCGGTGATGATCACCGCGGTCACCGACTCAGGTGGCTTTTTCATCTTCCTCGGCCTCGCCACGCTGTTCCTGGTGTAGCCAGGGGCCGCCGGCCTGCCGGGGAATATTCGCCAAGAAGAGCTGTTGGCGTCGGATTACCAGGGGGACAATAGCGCAAATGGCGGCCACCCCCCCTCCCGACCCGCCGCTGCCCCAGCCGGAGCTGCTCGCCGCGCTGCCGCGCCTGCGCCGCTACGCGCGCGTGCTCACCGGCGACACGAGCCGCGCCGACGACCTCGTTCAGGAGGCGCTCGCGCGCGCCTGGGAGAAGCGGCGGCTGTGGGCGGCGGGAAGCGATCTGCGCGCGTGGCTGTTCACGGTCATGCACAACGTCTTCGTCAACCAGCGCGCGCTCGCGCGCCACGACAAGCTGCACGTCTCGCTGGACGCCGACGGCGAGGACCACGAGGCGTGGCAGATTCCCGTGCGCGCGGCGCAGTACGCGCGCGTCGAGCTCATGGAGGTCATGCAGCATGTAGCGCGCTTGCCGGTCGACCAGCGCGAGGTGCTGCTGCTGGCGGTGGTCGAGGAGCTGCGCTACGAGGAAATCGCCGGAATGCTGAGCATTCCCGTCGGGACCGTGATGTCGCGGCTGTCACGGGCGCGCGAGAAGCTGCGCGCCGCGTTCGCCGAGGGCGCTGGAACAACGAATCTGAAAGTGGTGAAGTGACGAGTCCGATGCCGATCACCGACGCCGACGTCAACGCGTACGTCGACGGCCAACTCGCAGCCGTGCGCAAGCAAGCCGTGGAGGACGCGCTCGCGCGCGATCCGGCGCTTGCCGCGCGGGTGGCGGAGCTGCGCCGGCAGAATGCCGCGCTGTGCGACGCGTTCGACACCTGGCTCGACGAGGCGCCGCCCGAGCGGCTGGTCGCTGCCACGGCCGGCGTGCCGCTGCGCCGCGCGGGGCGAGGCTGGATCGGCGCCGCCTTCGCGGCGGCGGCAACCCTCCTCATCGGGGTGGGCCTCGGCTGGTTCGGCCGCGAGTGGACGCTGCAGCGCGAAGGCATGCCCACGACCTTCACGCGGCAGGCGGCGCTCGTGCATGCGCTGTACGCAGGCGACGCCAATCGCCCGGTCGAGATCGGGGCGGCGGAAGAGGCGCGGCTCGTGCGCTGGCTCACCCGCCGGCTTGGATTCCAGGTACGTGCACCCGACTTGAACTCGCTCGGCTTTTCGCTTGTCGGAGGGCGCCTGGTGGCAGGCAACGAGAATCCGACCGCGCTGTTCGTCTACGAGAACGCGAACAAGCAGCGCCTGACGCTGCAGGTGCGCAAGCCCATGCACCCCAGCTCGGAGGTCGCGTTCCGCTATGCCGTCGAGGATGGCGTGGGCGTGTACTACTGGATCGAGGAGAACTGCAGCTACGCGCTGTCCGGCAACCTCGACAAGGCGCAGCTCCTCGCCCTCGGCCGGGTGGTGTACGGGCAGCTCGCTGCGCAGGAGGCGGCAGCGCCGAAGTAAGGACGATGCAATCGCTCCCCGCGCGCATCGGCGATCCGCTCGCTGCCGTCGAGACCCCGGCGCTGGTGGTCGACCTCGACGTGTTCGAGCACAACCTCGACCTCATGGCCAACGCGGTGCGCGGCTCCGGCCTGGCCCTGCGGCCGCACGCCAAGGCGCACAAATGCCCCGACATCGCCAAGGCGCAAATCGCGCGCGGCGCCGTGGGCATCTGCTGCCAGAAGGTCGACGAGGCGGCGGTGTTCGTCGCCGCGGGCATCGCCGACGTGCTCGTCACCAACGAAGTCGTGACGCCGTCGAAGATCGCGCGCCTCGCGCGCCTCGCGCAAGCGGCGACGGTGGGCGTGCTGGTCGATGATGCGCGCGTCATTCCTGACCTGTCGGCGGCCGCGGCGATGGCGGGCGGCACGCTGCACGTGTACGTCGAGATCGACGTCGGCGCGCACCGCTGCGGCGTCGCACCAGGCGCGCCGGCGGCCGCGTTGGCGCAGGCCGCCGCGAGCGCGCCGGGCTTGCGCTTTCGCGGCCTGCACGCGTATCACGGCGGCGCGCAGCACCTGCGCAGGTACGCCGAGCGTCTCACCGCGATCGCACAGGCGAGCCGCGCCGCGGCGGAGACAAAAGCGCTGATCGAGGCCGCCGGCGTACCGTGCCCCGTCGTCACCGGCGCCGGCACCGGCACCTGGCAGCTCGAGCGCGACAGCAGGATCTACACCGAGCTGCAGCCGGGCTCGTACGTGTTCATGGACGCCGACTACGGCCGCAACGCGCTCGCCCCGGACGAGCACGCGTTCGAGCAGAGCCTGTACGTGCTCGCCACCGTGATGAGTGTGCCGGCGCCGGAGCGGGCAGTGGTCGACGCGGGGCTGAAAGCCCTCGCGTTCGACTCCGGGCCGCCCATCGTGCACGTGCGCCGGGGCGTGGAGTACGTGAAGGGCACCGACGAGCACGGCGTGCTCGCGGTCGATCCGGCGCAGGAAACCCTCGCGCTCGGCGACCGCGTGTGGCTCATCCCCGGCCACTGCGATCCCACGGTCAACCTGTACGACTGGATCGTCGGCATGCGCGGCGAGCGCGTCGAATGAGTGTGGCCGGTCGCCGCGCGAGGGGCGGTTGCGTGACGGCAAGCGCGACGCGGCGGCTGGCGGCGTGGTGCCAGCCACCATGAATAGCTACAGCGTCGCCACACCCCTCGGCGTGCGGATCATCGCCGCCAGCCGCGGCGACTTCGCGTAGCTCACCTTCAGGATCTCCGACAGGCCGAGCGCCGCCAGCGGCTGGCGCACCACCGCGGGCTCCGGATGCTCGCCGGCGACCGTCGTGAGCCGGCATCCCGAATCCGGCAGATGATCGGCCGGATGCTTCGCGTCGGACCATTGGATCACGGTCGGCACCAGACCGCGTCCCGGGCGGTGGCCGTCGGCGGGGATGGTGATGCGCCACGACCACGCGTCGCGCGCCATCGGCGTGACGGCGCCGAGGTCGGGCACCGCGCGCACGGCAGCGGCGATATCGTCGGCACGCACGACCCAGTGGATGAGCTGCGGTCCCTCGGCCAGGGCTGCCTTCAGGCGCGGCTCGTCCAGGTCGAACCAGCGTGCGCGGGCGGGCGCCGTGCCTGCGGGATCGACCGCGATCACTTCGAGGTAGAAGCGCGGGCCGAGGCCCAGCAACGCGTTGTGCGTGCCCATGGCGAGGTGGCGCCCGCCCGCTTGCGGACGCACGCCGAGGCGCTGCTCGACCCAGTCGCAGCCCTGCGCGAGCGTCAGCGCGGCGACGACGAGATGATCGGGTACGAGCGTCACGCGTGGCCCGAAATCTCGCCCGGCGCGAAGTCGAGCTCGACGCGCGCGCCGTTGGGGTCGTGGAAGAACACCTGCCACGTGCCGCTGCCCGGCTGCTGGCTGCAGACGTGCTCGATGTTGTAAGCGACGAGCGTGGCGAGCGTATCGGACAGCCCGTGCGCGGTGAACGCCATGTGGTCGATCACGCCGGCGCGCAGCTCGTCGCGCGCGCGCCCGCCGATCACGTGCAGAATGGGCTGGCCGCCCGCGTACAGCCACGCGCCCGGAAACCCGAAAGCGGGGCGCGGTCCGTCGGTGAGGCCGAGCAGCCGCCGATAGAACTCGACGGTGCGCGGCACGTCGTCGGTCAGGATCGTGAAGTGATTCATTGCGGATACGGTCATCGCGTTTCCTCTTTTGCCATCCGAGAGGATAAGGCATCCGCGATGAACCCGCCCAGAAGCGCGGTCGCGTCCGGCGCGGCCGCGTCGTTGTACGCAAGCGCGGTGTCGCCGCCGGACCACGCGTGCCCGAGGCCCGTGACCTCGACGTGCCGCGCCACGAGGCGGCCGTCGCGGTACCAGTCACGGACCACCTGCGTGCGCCCTTCGGGTGTTCGCGTTGCCGCTTCGCGGTCGGGGGCCGGCAGCGTCGCCGTCTCGTGCGGCTGGCCGGTGATCGCCGGGTGCGCGTTCAACGCCAGGTACTGCCGCACCAGCGCGATCGCGTTCAACGGGCGAACCACGTCGTCGCGCTCGCCGTGGATCGCGAGCAGCGGCACGCGAACGTCGTGCGGCGCGGCACGTGCCCGCGCGTCCTCCGCGATGCGTTCGACGTCCCGGTCCGGCCCGTGCTTCATGACCGACAGCGCGCTCATGGCCGAGCGCGCCGCGCCGGCGGCACGGCCCGAGTGTACCGCCACCGCGGTGACCAGATGCGGATAGCGCACGCCGAGGATCGCCGCCAGCGCGCCACCCGCGGACATGCCGGCGGCGAGCACGCGCTTGCGGTCGATGCGATACGCCCGGCGCACGCGGCGGATCTGCGCCGCGACGATCGCGGCTTCACCCTTGCCCTCGGCGGTGCGCTGCTCGAACCAGTTCCAGCAGCGCCACGGGTTGGCGGAATCCTTCTGCCGCGGCAGCAGCACCACGCAGCCCATCCGGTCGGCGAGCGCCTCCACCCGCGTGCCGCGCGCGATGTCCTCGGGCGTCTGCTTGCAGCCGTGGCACAGCACCAGAAGCGG
>JADLEZ010000363.1 GCA_020845855.1 Burkholderiales bacterium | reverse complement strand
GTCCTTCTTGAGGAGCTCGAGGCCGTAGAACGTGAAGAAGATCGAGACGTCCCAGCCGAGCGCCGCCGCGGTCGACGACAGGATGAAGGGCGGGTACGCCCAGTCGAGCGTGCCCTTGGTGGCGATGATGGTCATGGACGGCGTCCTCGCCGCCTCGCGCTCGGCGACCTTGGCCTCGAGCAGTGCGCCGAGCTTCGCCTCGAGCAGCGCGTCGACGCGCGCGGCGACGAGGCGATCGAGATCGGAGGTTTCGATGGAGCTGGTCATGGCCACCCCTGCGCGGGATTGTCAAGCCATGCTAGTACTGGTGGGGGGTAAATACAAGTACTTTTGTGAGGGTCATTTGATCGCCATCAGATGAGCCTCTACTTGTACAGTACCCCCCCGTGTATAGTAGGCGCCATCCAGCCGACATCGCGGTGACTCACCATGCACGAAGCCACCGGTTTGCCGCACGACCCCGAGGACAAGCGGGCGATGGACGCGCGCCTCGCGCGCATCGAAGGCCAGGTGCGCGCGGTGCGGCGCATGATCGCCGAGGATCGCGACTGCGAGGCGGTCGCCCTTCAGCTCGCCGCCGCGCGCAAGGCGCTGGACCGCGCGTTCTACCTGATGGTGTCGTGCCTCATCCGCACCAGGCCCCCGGCGGGCGCCGTGGCGCGGCGCAAGTATGCGCAACGGATTGCCGAGATCCTGGCGCGCTTCGGCTAAGGGGCGATAATTCGCCTTGTCGCCACTGCTCGCCCTCGTCATGCTGCCGCGCAATCGCTGGTTCATCGCCGCCGCGCTCGTGTATGCGCTCCTCGGTGGTCTGCTCGGGTTGGCATGGCTCGCGGTTCCCGACCGGCTCCCGGCCTTCACGTTGCGCGCGCACGCGCACCTCATGCTGGTCGGTTTCATCGGCATGATGATCTTCGGCGTCGGGCTGCACGTGCTGCCGCGTTTCACCGGGCGCAACCTGTACTCGGAGCGCCTTGCCGACTGGCAGTTCGCGCTGGTCAACGCGGGCCTGGTCGCGATGGTGGGCGGGTGGCTGGGTGCGCTCGCCGCGGTGGCCCGCGCCGGCGGGGCGCTCCTCTGGGCGGGGCTCGCGCTGTTCGCGCTCAACGTGGTCGCCACGGTGCGGCCGTGGGCCCGGCGAGGTTAGCCCAATGGCCGAATACCAGGGCTGCGAACTGCCCGAGGATCTGTGGTACGACCTCGACTATCTGTGGGCACGGCCGAACGAGGATGGCACGTTCGTGGTCGGCATGACGGATCCGGCGCAGACGATGGCGGGCCGCGTGGTGGCCGCCACCTTTCGCAAGCTCGGCAGCCACCGCACCGCCGGACGCAGCGTGGCCACGCTCGAATCCGGGAAGTGGGTGGGCGGCGTGCCCGCGCCCTTCGACGCCACACTCGTCGCCATCAATCCCGCGGTGGAGGAGAACCCGGGGTTGGTCAACGTCGCGCCGTATTCCGATGCGTGGCTCGTCGTGCTGCGGCCCGACGATCTCGACGCTGCCTATCGCCGGCTTACCCGCGGGCCCGCGGCCATCGAGGCGCTCAAGGCCTGGATCGACAAGTACGGCCTGCAGTGCATGCGCTGCAGCGAGTGAGCCCCTCACCCATCCCCCTCCCCGCGAGCGGGGAGAGGGTGCCCGACAGGGCGGGTGAGGGGTGTTTCATTGCGTCGCGGGTCGTGCGCCGCACGGTGGAGCTGCTGAAATGAGAGTCCAGTTGCTGGTGTCCGAGTGGTGCACGCCCTGCCGCAGCGCCGAGGAGGTGTGGCAGGGCGTCGCGCGCAAGAAGGCCGTCGCCTTCGAAGTGCTCGACGTGGGCCAGCCGGAAGGCCGCGCGGTAGTCGCGCGCGTCGGCGTGCGCACGGTTCCGGCCACCGTGATCGACGGCGCGCTGCGCCACCTGGGCGTGCCGTCGCCAAGCGAAGCCATGGCGCTGGTGGGCGAAGCGCCGGATCGCACCGGCGAGCGCGATGCGTCGCACTACGTCGGGCTCACGCTCGAAGCGACGAGCGCCTGGCTCATCGCCTCGTCCGCCTTGTACCTCCTGGCCGCCGGCGCCGCGCTGGTGTTCGGCGACGGCCTGGTAGGGGATGCTCCGTGGCGCGGCGCGGCCTTGCACGCGTTCGGCCTGGGCTTTGCCGGCTTTTTCACCTTCGGGCTGGGCGAGCACCTGTTGCCGCGCTTCACCGGCGCCCCGATCCGCGGTGGGTGGATCGCGTGGAGCCAGATCGGGCTTGCGCACGCGGGAACGCTGCTGCTCATGGCCGGGCTGGCACTGGACATGCGGGCACTCGCGTTTGCAGGCGGCGCGCTCGCCTGGCTCGCGCTGGCGGTCTTCGCCTGGCGCCTCGTCCCGGTCCTGCTGCAATCGCGCGCGGGCGACCGCTCGGCAAACGCGGTGTAACCCGCGACGGCGCGACGCGCTCGAATCGTCAGCGCCGCGAAGCGGCCTCGGCCGGCAGCGAGCGTAGCTGACGGCCCACCTCGAGCAGGAAGCGCAGCGTGTCCTGGGTGTCGGGGTCGCGCATCATCTGCCATAGCCCACCCACACCGCCGCGCGAGCGCGGCTGCGTGCGGCTCGCCACCGCCGCGGCATCGACGGCGCCCGCCATGGCCTGCAGGCGCGCCATGCGCCCGGCGACGTCGGGCAGGGATTCGGCAAGTTGCTGCAGCGCGCCGGAGCGCTCCAGCCCCTCGAGGATGGCCACGACGCGCTCGGCGCCGCCGCGGGCGAAGCGATCGAGGAGCGACAACCCGTTGCCGAGCGTGTCCATGAGCCGCCCGATCATCTCGTCGGTGAGCGCGTCCTCGGCCGAGCCGTACACGCGCGCCAGCTTGACGATGCGCGCGAGGTCGCCGTTGTGGACGAGCTCGGCGAGCGCGGGAATCGCGTCGCCGAGACCGGAGCGATGGACCCTGTCCATCAGGTCGGCGCCTTCTGCCACGGTGGTGGCGAGCCGGCCGACCATCTCGTCGGTGAGCGCGTCCTCGGCCGAGCCGTACACGCGCGCCAGCTTGACGACGCGCGCGAGGTCGCCGTTGTGCACGAGCTCGGCGATGGCGGGAATCGCCGCGCCGAGACCGGACCGATTGACCTTGTCCAGCAGGTCGGCGGCGTCCGCCACCGTCGTGGCGAGCCGCTCGACCATCTCGTCGGTCAACGCGTCGCGCGCCGCTTGCACCACGCGCTGGACCTCGAAGTCCACACCCTGCACTCCGTTGCCTTGCGGGTCCATGGGGCCTCCGTCTAGCAGGTCGATGAAAAAGGCGCTCGAGCGGTCCCCGGATGACGAGGAGGATGCGTTGCACCTTTTGCATCGAGGTTGATTCCAGGCGGTCGCCCTAGGGGCGGCCCGTCGGACGACCGCGGGACACAACACGCAACAACGCGCGTTGTGCACACGCCGCCACCTTCGATCGCGTTCTGCATCGTGCTGCTACAGCAGGCCGCGGGCCGAGGTCCAGTAAAGTTTGTTGTACGCCATCTTGAACCAGTGGATGGCCTTGCTGGGGGCCTTGGGATCGGGCGGATTCTGGTAGTCGAACATGGCGTAGGTAGCGCGGTCCTTGCCCGCCTCGATGAAGCAGAAGACCTTGCCGTCGTAGTCGCGCACCGGCGCGCCGAGCTTGACGATGGCGGCGATGTTCTCGCCCAGCGCCTCGGCCTCGAAATGCGCGGTCGACCCCGCCTTGCTGATCGGCAGGTTGGTCGTGTCGCCGAGCACGTACACGTTGGAGCGGCCTTCCATGTTGAGCTGGTGGCGGTGCGTCGGAATGAAGCCGCCGGCGCCGAGCTTGTTTTTCTCGATCACCTCCATGCCGCGGTGCGCCGGGATCGAGACCAGAAGGTCGAACGGCGTTTCCGTTCCTTCCTCGCTGCGCACCACCTTCGCCTTGCCATCGACCTCCTTGATGTTGAACAGCGTCTCGTAGGTGATGCCGAGCCGGGTCATCTCCGGCGCCGCCCACTTGGCGACGTTCTCGAGGCTGTGCACGCGCCCGATGGGATAGGTGTAGTGCAGCTTCACCTTGTCGGCCATGCCGCGATCCTTGAACCAGTCGTGCAGCATGAAGGTGATCTCGAGCGGCGCCATCGGGCACTTGTGCGGCACGCCCACCGCGATCACCACCCGGCCGCCCTGGAACTCGCGCAGCCGCTTGAACATCCGCAGCGCCGTCTCCTCGGTGTAGAACGTCTCGGAGTTCTCGACCAGTCCGGGAATCAACTCCGGCACCGGCCGCGAGCCGGTGGCGATGGCGAGGATGTCGTAGGCCTCGACCTTGCCGCTCTTGGTCTTCACCTGGTTCTGGTCGAGCATGAATTCCTCGACCGGATCGACCCGGAACTCGATGCCGGGCTCGAGCAGGCTTGCCTGATCGCGGTACAGCTCGTCGGGAGTGATACGCCCGAAGGCGAGGTACAGAAGCCCCGGCTGGTAGAAGTGGCGCTCGGACGCGGACAGCATCGAGATGCGTACCTTGCCGTTGCGCAGCTCCGGCGCGAGCCGGCGCGCGAGGTTGTTCGCAAGGATGGTGCCGCCCATGCCGCCGCCGATGATCAGGATCCTCATGCTGCCTCCTTCGACATTGATCGAATCACTTCACCTTCTTCACCGTGATGCGCCACACGCCGCCGTCCTCCCGCGAACCGAGATAATCGTGGCCCACCTTGCGGATCCATTCCGGGATGTCGCTGGCCGACCCCTTGTCGGTCGACAGCACCTCGATCTCGTCGCCGACCTGCGCGAGCTTCATGCCGGCGATGAGCTCCATGAGCGGCCCCGGGCAGAAGCTGCCGCGCGCGTCGATCACCTTGTGCTCGGCCATCGTGTCTTCCTTCGCGCTATCCGCGGCGGCCCTAGCTAGAACGTCCACGCTTGCGCGTCGCGCCCGTCGTCCAGGAACTTGGTGAGGCCGAGCGGCTCGCCGAGCCACGGCTCGAGCGCCGCGCGGTCCAGGTCCATCACGTCCATGGCCATCGAGCACGGGTGGATGCGTGCCCCGCCCAGCTCGACCGCCTGCTCGAACAGCGTCTTGAACGCAGGCACGTTCTTGCTCGCGATGAGCTTGCCGAACTCGCCCTCGGGAGCCGCCGTGCCCGGCGCCCCGCGCACGAACGGAGCCAGCGCGTTCATCGAAAGGAACACGCTCACTTCGTTGCCGCTCACCGCGCCCACCGACGCGACCATCGCCGCCATCTGTAGCCGCTCCCGTGTTCCCGATACCACGATGATGCTCATCTTGCCGCTTGCCATGGCTGCCTCGCCTTTGCCTGGATCAACTTTTCCGTCATCTTCGCCGCCACTTGCGCGCCCCGGGACCGGCTAACTAACGTTGCGCCAGCGGGCCGGACCAGATCGCCGACAGCGCGAGCGCCACGAGCAGCAGCGTGGAGGCGGCGGCCGCGAACAGAAAGGTGATCTCGACGTCCTTGCGCTCCATCACGAGCCGCGCGTTGAGGTCCCGGTACACCTTCTTCAAGTCGTCGGCGGTGCTCGCTTGGAAATACGCGCCGTGCGTCTTGTCGGCGATCTGCTGCAGCGTGCGCTCGTCGAGCTTGACGTGGATCGAGAAGCCGTTGGCGCGGACCATGCCGCCTTCCTTGGTGCCGAAGCCCACCGTGAATACCCGAACGCCGCGCTCGGCGACGATGCGCGCGGCATCGAGCGGCTCGGGGCCGACGGTCTTGAAGCCGTCGCTCATGAGGATGATCGCACCATTGTCGTACGAGCCGGGCGGCACGGGATCCGCCTGCTTCATGGCCGGGCGGTCGCGCTGGAACTGGCTTGCGTCGCGCAGGTTGCGCACGCTATCCCACTTGATCTCCAGCGACGTGAGGTCGATGCCCGAATCGGGCAGCAGGGCGGCCAGCGCGGCATACAGCGCGCTGCCGGTGGCCGTCCCTCGTTGCAGCTCGAAGCGGTCGATCGCGGCCAGCAGGTCCTCGCGGCTGGTGGTCGGCGGCTGCACCAGGATCGCGTTGCCGCCGAACGCGACGAGCCCCACGCGCAGGCCGGGCGGCCGGTCCTCGACGAACGCTCTCGCCGCCGCCTGCGCGGCGGTAATCCGGTTCGGATCGACGTCCTGGGCATCCATGGACAGCGACACGTCGATGGCGAGGATCACCGTCTGCTGCATCGTCGGCAGCGTGATGCGCGTCGCCGGCCGCGCGATGCCGACGATCGCCAGGGTGAGCGCGAGCAGGAACAGGAACGGGGGCACGTGGCGGCGCAGGAACATGCCCGCGCCCATGGCGTCCCGGATCAGCGCAACGCTGCCGAAGCGCACGGCGGCCTTCTTCCTCCGCCGCAGCGCGAGCACGTAGGCGGCGACCAGCAGGGGTACCGCCAGGAGAAGCCACAGCACTTCGGGCCACAGGAACCGCATTCCAGACGTCCGCTGAACCGTTGGGCGAGCTAGTGATGATACGTTACGCGAGATCGCTACCTGCGCCTGCTTGGCCGCCGACATTCCGCGCAGGCTCGAATTCGACTCATCGCGTGCCCTTCGGGGACGACGGGGCGAGCGTTACACGGCCAGGAAGCCGCCGTCCACCACCAGCGCCTGCCCCGTGACGTGGCGCGACGCCTCCGAGGCGAGGAACACGACGGCGCCCTTCAAATCCTCCTCGCCCCCCAGCCGGCCGAGCGGGGTGCGCGCGCGCAGCGCCGGCTCGATGCGGGCAAGCGTATGGTCGCTCATCTTGGTCGGGAAGAACCCCGGGCAGATGGCGTTGACGTTGATGTTGTGCGGACCCCACTCCGAGGCAAGCGCCCGCGTCATCGCGACCAGCGCGCCCTTGCTCGTGTTGTAGGCGACCGTGTAGAGCTCCCAGTTAGGCGCGTTGCCGGCCAGTCCCGCGATCGAGGCGATGTTCACGATCTTGCCGGCATGCCGCGGGATCATCGCGCGCCGTCCGACCTCGCGCGCGAGGGCGAACTGCGCGTCGACGTTCAGATCCATCACCTTGCGCCATGCCGCGTCCGGATGGTCCGCGGCGGGCGCGCCCCAGCTCGTGCCGGCGTTGTTGACCAGGATGTCGAGCGCGCCCCATTCGTCCAGGATCGCATCGACCAGCGGCGGGATCGACGCGGGCTGCGCGAGGTCGTTGGCCACGGCGAGGCACTCCACACCCAGGCCCGCAAGCTGGGCGCGCGCCGCGTCCAGCTCGTCCTGCTTGCGCGCGCTGATCGCGACCCGCGCGCCCATTTCGCCGAGGGCCTGCGCCATCGCGAGCCCGAGGCCGCGCGAGCCGCCGGTCACCAGGGCGACCTTGCCGTGCAAGTCGAAGAGTCTGCGAACCGACATGAGCGCTTCCTTGTCTTTGCGGCGGCGCGACGACCGCCGGCGGCTACTGTACCCCGGAACGCTGCCCGGGCTTGCAAGCCGGCCTGTCGCCCCCGATATGCTATGACTGATCCCTAACCCGAACGGATCGCCGCATGCCCAATCCGAAGCCCCCGGTTGCGAACACCCCGCGCAAGGACGGCGCAGGCCCGCCGATGCCGGGACGGCGATCGTGGCTCTTCTTCCTCGCGATCATCCTCATCAATTATTTCCTGGTGCGGTCGTTCTTCCCCGGGACGGGCGAGCCGATCACGATCCCGTACACGACCTTCAAGGAGCAGGTGAGCGCGGGCAACGTGGCGTCCATCTACAGCCGCGGCACCAGCATCGAAGGGCGCCTGAAGAAGGCGATCACCTGGCCCGTCAAGGGCAAGGACGAGCCGCTGCCCTCGATGCTGCCGCAGCCCGCGCCGCGCACCGGGGACACCTTCACCACCGAATTGCCGGCCTTCGTCGACCCCGGCCTCGAGAAGTTCCTGATCGACCACCACGTGGAGATCAGCGCCGTGTCCATTCGCGAGAGCGGCCTCGTCCCCACCCTCCTGTTCGGCTTCGGCCCCGCGATCCTGCTCATCGCGTTCTACGTGTGGCTGTACCGCCGCGCGGCGCAGGGCGGCGGCATGGGCCTCGGGGGGCTCATGGGCATCGGCCGCAGCCGCGCCAAGCGCTACGACGTGGATGCGTCGACGCGGGTGACGTTTGCTGATGTTGCGGGCATCGACGAGGCGAAGAACGAGCTCGTGGAGATCGTCGACTTCCTGAAGTCGCCCGACAAGTACACCCGTCTCGGCGGCAGCGCGCCCAAGGGCGTGCTCCTGATCGGCTCGCCCGGCACCGGCAAGACACTGCTCGCGCGCGCCGTGGCCGGCGAGGCGGGGGTGCCGTTCTTCTCGATGAGCGCGGCCGAGTTCGTGGAAATGATCGTCGGCGTGGGTGCGGCGCGCGTGCGCGATTTGTTCAAGGAGGCGCGCGAGAACGCGCCGGCGATCATCTTCATCGACGAGATCGACGCCATCGGCCGCGCGCGCGGGCAGATCGCGATCGGCGGCTCGAGCGAGCAGGAGCAGACGCTGCAGCAGATCCTCACCGAGATGGACGGCTTCACCGGGCGCGAGGGCATCATCGTGCTCGCCGCCACCAACCAGCCCGACGTGCTCGACCGCGCGCTCCTGCGCCCGGGCCGCTTCGACCGCCGCGTGGTCGTCAACCTGCCGGACAAGGCGGGGCGCGAGGCGATCCTCAAAGTCCATACGCGCAGCGTTCCGCTTGCGGCGGATGCCTCGCTCGCCGACCTCGCATCCGCCACGCCGGGCTTCTCCGGCGCCGAGCTCAAGAACCTCGTGAACGAGGCGGCGCTGCTTGCCGCGCGCCGCAATCGCAACGAGGTGAGCCACAAGGACTTCCTCGATGCGCTCGAGAAGATCGTGCTCGGCCCGGAGCGCCCGCTGCTTCTAAGCCGCGAGGACCGCGAGCGCATCGCCTACCACGAAAGCGGCCACGCGATCCTGGGCCTCGTCGTGCCCGGCGCCGATCCCGTGCACCGCGTGAGCATCGTGCCGCGCGGCCAGGCGCTGGGCGTGACCTACCAGCGGCCGCAGACGGACCGCTACAACTACCCGGAGGCGTACCTGCGCGCCAAGATCATCGGCATGCTCGGCGGCCGCGCGGCGGAAGAGCTCGTCTACGGCACGCGCACCACCGGCGCGGAGAGCGACATCGAGCAGGCGACGGGCCTCGCGCGCAACATGGTCGCGCGCTGGGGGATGAGCGACGCCATCGGCATGGTGCAGCTCGCACCCCGGCAGAACGCGTACCTCGGCGGCGCCGGCGCTTTCGCCGGCGAGCGGCCGTTCTCCGACGAGACGGCGCGCCTGGTCGACGTCGAGGTGCAGCGGATCATCGGGGAGTGCTACGGCGAGGCCATGCGCCTTCTGAAGGAGCACCGCGGCGCGCTCGACGCGCTGGTGCGCGCGCTGCTCGAGCGCGAGACCCTCGGCGAGGACGAAATCCTCGCAGTGACCGGATTGCCGCGCGCGCCGGAGTTGGCCGGCCTGCCGCTGGCGGTGGCGTCCGTTCCGGCTAGTCCGCGCTGATACCGCCAGTCCTGGGTAGGCGCTCGAGCGGTGCGGGGCGCGACGCCGCGCGGGCCGGCGCGCTTGCCGCAACGGGCGCGTAGCGCCGGCGCGTGATCCGGTACACCGACGCCGGCGGCACGTTGACGAGGCAGTTGCCGATGCGTTGCGCGGAAAGCTCGAAGCGGTCGAGCACGGGCGCCGGCACCGGGCAGCGCAGCCCGTAGGTGAACTGATAGAAGGCGCCGTCCGCGCGCAGGTTCCCGAACGCGCTGCGCAGGATGCGCATGACGCTGCGGCGCGGCAGCCAGAGCAGGGGCAGCCCGCTGATCACGGCGCCGGCCGCGACATCGCCGAACGGGGTCATGGCCGCGGGATGGGCGGCGTCGATTTCGAGCACCCTGGCCTGGGGAAAGCGCTCGCGCAGCATCCCGGCGAACCGTGGGTCGCGCTCGACCAGCGCCAGCCGGTCCTCGGGAAACCCGTTGGCCACGAGCCGGCGGGCGAACACACCCGTGCCCGCGCCGAGCTCGATCACCGGGGCATGGCGCGCCGTGATCTCGACGGTGATGAGCGAGGCGAGCTGGCGGCTACTGGGCGCGATCGCACCCACCCGCCAGGGGTTCGTGAACCAGCTGCGCAGGAAGGTAAGCTGCTCGAACACAGCGCGTACTTTACTAGAGTATCGCGAGCAGGCGCGGAAGCCTCGGTATCCGCCTCACGCGGCCGCCTTCGCCGCCGCCCCTGCCTTCGCGATTTCCTGCACTTCGAGCATCACCGTCCGGCCCGCGAGCGTGAGCTCGCCATGGCGTGCCATCGCCAGGGCGACGTGGCGCTTGATCGTGGGCTCCACGACCCGCGCGGCACGGATGCGGAGCTCCTTCGCCGCGGCTGAAACGGCATAGGCGCCCAGCAGCGCGTACACGCCGCCGCCCGCTACCATGCGCGTCTGCAGGGCGAGCGAGTCGGCCTCCAAGGCGACGTTGAGGGTCATTCCGCGCGCGCGCGCGATCTGGTCGAGGCGATCGCGCCAGCTGTTGGGCCGGCAGAACTGCACCAGGGGCAGATCGCGGAGCTTCGCGAACGGCACCGATGCTTTCGCCGTCAGCGGATCGGCTTCGGCGCTCACGAGATAGGTGGGCGTCTCCAGGAGATAGACGTCGCCGCCGCGCGGTGTTTCGCTGTGCCGGAACAGGATCGCGAGATCGACGCTGCCGTCGTCGAGCCAGGTTTCGAGCTGCGCGCCCTGGCCCTCGCGCACGCTCAACTGCACCAGCGGATAGCGCGCCTGCACGCGGCGGCAGAGTGTCGACACCAGCGGATGCGCGGCGGAGGGAAGGATGCCGAGGCGCACGCGCCCGATCGGCTTGCCGGCGGTCGCGTGGATGTCGTCGGCGAGCGCTTCGGTGCTCGCGAGCCATGCGCGCACCTTGGGCGCCACGCGCTCGCCGAACGTGGTTGGTACGACGCCGCGGCCGGTGCGCTGGAACAGGCGCCCGCCGCACGCGCGCTCGAGCTCGGAGAGCCGCCGGCTCACGTGCGGCTGGCTGGTCCCGTACGCGAGCGCCACCTTGGACAGGCTGCCGAGCTCGAGCGCGTCGAGGAAGAGCTTCCAGCCGGCGTAGTTCATCGTATCCATACATTGCGAGTATATCTGAAATGTACGAATTGCGACTTCCGTTATGAGTAAGAGGCGACCAGAATTCGTCGTACCTGCAGGGTCGAACCCGGCAGCAACCCACCCCCATCCCACACCGGAGACATCGAAATGAAAGCCCCTGATCTGCGCGGTCTCAACCCGGCTCCCGTCACTCCGTTCACCCGCGACGGCGAGGTCGACTTTCCCGCCATCCAGCGCCTGGGCTCGTGGCTCGGCGGCATCGACGGAGTGAAGAGCCTCGTCGTGC
>JADLEZ010000362.1 GCA_020845855.1 Burkholderiales bacterium | reverse complement strand
GGCCGATCAGCGTCGATCCGGGACTGGCGGCAGAAGGTTAAGGACATTCATGCTTGGCGCGGTAGCCCGCAAAATCTTCGGTTCCGCTAACGATCGCCGGATCCGCAGCTATAACGCCCGCGTCGCGGCGATCAACGCCCTGGAGGCGGAGCTTTCGCCCCTGTCCGACGAGGCGCTGCGCGCGCGCACCGCGGAGTTCCGCAAGCAGTTCGCCGACGGCAAGACGCTCGACGACCTCCTGGTGCCGGCCTTCGCCACGGTGCGCGAGGCCGCCAAGCGCACGCTCGGCCAGCGCCATTTCGACGTGCAGATGGTCGGCGGCATGGTGCTGCATGAGGGCCGCATCGCCGAGATGAAGACCGGCGAAGGCAAGACCCTGGTGGCGACGCTGCCGGTCTATCTCAATGCGCTTGCCGGCCGCGGCGTCCATGTCGTCACCGTCAACGACTATCTCGCCAAGCGCGACAGCGAATGGATGGCGCAGATCTACAGCTTCCTCGGCCTCACCGTCGGCATCATCGTGCACGGGCTGGAGGACGACGAGCGCAAGGCCTCCTACGCCTGCGACATCACCTACGGCACCAACAACGAATACGGCTTCGACTATCTGCGCGACAATATGAAATACCGGCTCGAGGACATGGTGCAGCGCGGCCACGTCTTCGCCATCGTCGACGAGGTCGACTCGATCCTCATCGACGAGGCGCGCACGCCGCTCATCATCTCCGGCCCACTCGACGACCGCTCGGAGTTCTACAACACCGTCGACACCTTCATTCCCGGCCTCGACAAGAGCGACTACGAGGTCGACGAGAAGCAGCGCACGGTGGCGCTCACCGAAGCCGGCATGGAGAAGCTGGAGCAGCGCCTGCGCGACGCGCAGCTCCTCAAGTCGGATTCGCTCTACGACATCGAGAACGTCACCGTCGTCCACCACGTCAACCAGGCGCTCAAGGCGCACAAGCTGTTCCAGCGCGACAAGGACTATATCGTGCGCAACGGCGAGGTCGTCATCATCGACGAGTTCACCGGCCGCATGATGCCCGGCCGCCGCTTCTCCGAGGGCCTGCACCAGGCGCTGGAGGCGAAGGAGCACCAGCCGATCCAGCCGGAGAACCAGACGCTCGCCTCGATCACCTTCCAGAACTACTTCCGCATGTACAAGAAGCTTGCCGGCATGACCGGCACGGCGCTGACGGAAGCGGACGAGTTCCTCGACATCTACGGCCTCGAAGTGCTGGAGATCCCGACCAACCTCGCGGTGGCGCGCGACGACCAGGACGACGAGGTCTACCGCACCGCCGCCGAGAAATACCGCGCCATCATCGCGCTGCTGCGCGAGTGCAAGGAGCGCGGGCAGCCGGTCCTCGTCGGCACGACGTCGATCGAGAAGTCCGAGCAGCTCGCCGAGGCGCTGCGCAAGGACGGGTGGGAGCAGCACGACTTCTCCGACACGCACGCCTTCGCCGCGCTCTATTCCGGCGACGAGAAGGCGGCGGCGAAGAAGGTGTTCGCCGTGCTCAACGCCCGCTACCACGAGCAGGAGGCGGCGATCGTCGCGCAGGCGGGCGTGCCCGGCGCCATCACCATCGCCACCAACATGGCCGGCCGCGGCACCGACATCCAGCTCGGCGGCAACGCCGACATGCGCATCCGCCAGGAGCTTTCCGAGATCACCGACTTCGCCGAGCGGCAGGCGCATCCGCGCGCCGCCGAGATCCGCGCCGAGGTGGCGCGGCTGAAGGAGAAGGCGCTCGCCGCCGGCGGACTGTTCGTGCTCGGCACCGAGCGGCACGAGAGCCGCCGCATCGACAACCAGCTCCGCGGCCGCTCCGGCCGCCAGGGCGATCCCGGCCGCTCGAAGTTCTTCCTGTCGCTCGAAGACGACCTGATGCGCATCTTCGGCACCGACAAGCTCGACGGCATGCTGCAGAAGCTCGGCCTCAAGGAGGACGAGGCGATCGTCCATCCCTGGATCAACCGGGCGCTGGCGAAGGCGCAGCAGAAGGTCGAGGCGCGCAACTTCGACATCCGCAAGAACATCCTCAAATACGACGACGTGATGAACGACCAGCGCAAGGTCATCTTCGACCAGCGCATCGACCTCATGAAGGACGATTCGGTCGGCGAGACCGTTGCCGACATGCGCCACGAGGTGATCGGCGAGGTCGTCTCGCGCCACGTTCCCGAGAGCGCCTATCCCGAGCAGTGGGACACCGCCGGGCTCAAGGACGAGACGCAGCGCCTGCTCGGCCTCGACCTCGCGGTCGACGAATGGGCGAAGGAGGAGGGCATCGCCGACGAGGAGCTGCGCACGCGCATCGAGCGCGCCGCCGACGAGCACATGGCCGCCAAGGCGGCGCAGTGGGGGCCGGACGTCATCCGCTACGTCGAGAAGTCGATCCTGCTGCAATCGCTCGACCAGCTCTGGCGCGACCACCTCATCATGCTCGAGCATCTGCGCCAGGTCATCGGCCTGCGCGGCTACGGGCAGCGCGATCCGCTCAACGAGTACAAGTCGGAGAGCTTCCACCTGTTCGAGG
>JADLEZ010000361.1 GCA_020845855.1 Burkholderiales bacterium | reverse complement strand
GCCAAGGTGCCCTACCATCCGTTCGACCTGACCAAGGTCTGGCCGCACAAGGACTACCCGCTGATCGAGGTCGGCGTGATGGAGCTCAACCGCAACCCGGAGAACTTCTTCGCGGAGGTCGAGCAGTCGGCGTTCAATCCGGCCAACATCGTGCCGGGCATCGGCTTCTCACCCGACAAGATGCTGCAGGGCCGGCTTTTCAGCTACGGCGATGCGCAGCGCTACCGGCTCGGCGTCAATCATCACCTGATCCCGGTGAACGCCGCGCGCTGTCCGGTCCACAGCTACCATCGCGACGGCGCGATGCGCGTGGACGGCAACTACGGCGGCACGCTAGGCTACGAGCCGAACAGCTACGGGCAGTGGCAGGAGCAGCGCGATTTCCGCGAGCCGCCGCTCGCGCTCGAAGGCGCCGCCGATCATTGGAACCATCGCGAGGACACCGACTACTATTCCCAGCCGGGCGCGCTGTTCCGCCTCATGAATGCCGAGCAGAAGCGCGCGTTGTTCGAGAACACCGCGCGTGCCATCGGCGAGGCGCCGAAGGAGATCCAGCTCCGCCACATCGGCCATTGCCTGCAGGCCGACCCGGCCTACGGCAAGGGCGTCGCTGACGCGTTGGGTATCGCCGCCAGCGAGCTGTCCGGCGTCGCGGGAAGGGCGCGGTAGGCGCGGCGCCGGCCATCGGGCGTGACGCAGGCCGCGCTAGAGCGGTTCGTTGAAATTGTGTCATTCCGAGCGCAGCGAGGAATCTTGTTTTTCGCAAGTGCTTGATGTCTTTGAACAGCAGATCCCTCGCGCTGCTCGGGATGACACGGTTTTGCGTCTGTTCACGCGAACTTCAACAGACTGCTGGCCTAAGTCTAGGCAGTTCGTCAGGCTTGGTGGCCGGGGCGGCTGGCTGCCGCGTTCATCGCATCGATCGCGAGGATGGAATGCGCGTAGGCCGCACCGGCGCGCATCTCGGCGGCGACCCAGATCGCTTCCATGATCTCCGGTTCCGTCGCGCCCGCCTGCACCGCCGCGTCGGTGTGGCCACGAATGCAATAGGGGCACTGGGTCACGTGCGCCACCGCCACGGCGATGAGCTGCTTGGTTTTCGACGGAAGGGCGCCATCGGCGAAGACCCGTTGGCCGAACGCCCGGAACGCACCGTAGATCTCCGGCGCGAGCTCCCTTCGTTTTTGGGCGAGGTCCTTGGTCGTTTCGGGGTACATTGGATGTTCCATTGCGAAATGTCTCCTTTCAACTCGAACGAACATGACGGAAGTCACGAAGTCACGGATCTATCGAACGGTCATCGTCGTGCTGTTGCTGGTTATTGCGGGGATGGCCTACAAGTTCATCTTCGCCGGATCCACGGCTGCCGGCGACGATCAACGAGTCGCGGTGATCCTCGATCCGGGCGAGCGCGCGCTGATGCTGCGGGAGATGCGGGAATTCGTCGGCAGCGTCCAGGGGATCGTGGACGCGCTGTCGCGCGAGGACATGAAGGCTGTCGCCGTCGCGGCGCGCCGGATGGGAATGGCCAGGAGCCACGATGTGCCCGCCGGGCTGATGGGCAAGTTGCCGCTCGAGTTCAAGGCGCTCGCGCTGGGGGTCCATCGCGGATTCGACGCGATGGCCATGGACGCCGAGAGCATCGGCATGCCGCGGCACACGCTCGAGCAACTGTCGGCGGCGCTGCAGCAATGTGTGGCGTGTCACGCGCGCTACCAGGTCAAGGAAGCGCCGGTCAGGAACAGGTAGGCGCCTTGCGCGCCCGCCGGCCAAGGGCATCATGACGATGCCGCCGCGGCCGGACGCCGCGGTGAAGCCGGCGGCATCAGGATGCGCGCGAGCGGACGCGCGGGACCGAGAAGATCGACCAGGGTGTAGCCATCCAGCGTCGCGAGGAACGCTTCCAGCGCCCGTGCGAGCGCGTCCTTGAGCACGCAGGCGCGCTCGATGCGGCAGTCCGGGCCGGCGCCGCGCTCGAAGCAGTCGACCAGCGCGAAGGAGTCCTCGGTAACCCGCACCACCGCGCCGACGTTGATCGCCTGCGCCGGGCGCGCGAGCCGCAAGCCACCGCCCTTGCCGCGCACCGTCTCGACGTAGCCCTGCCGCGCGAGATGATGGACGACCTTGCGCAGATGGTTGGCGGAGATCCCGTAGGCGGCGGCGATCTCGGCGATCGTGGCCAGCCGTCCTTGCGCGGCGCCGAGGTAGATCAGCACCCGCAGCGCGTAGTCGGAAAACGCGGTCAGGCGCATTGGATGTGCCGTCCGGAATGGCTGGTCTTACCCGGACGGGATTGCCGGGCAGGCGCGGCCGTGGTAAATTGAACAGGTATCGACGATACATCTTATCATGCATCCGGCAACCGCCCGGTGAAAGGCTCCCGTGACTGCGCATCCCCATCTGCATCTGTCCGCTGACCAAATCTATCCGTTCGACGCCCGGGGGATTGCCAAGCGATTCCGCCATGCCGCGATCTTCGGCGCTCTCGATGCGTTGCATCCGGGCGAGACGATGCGCTTCGTTAACGACCACGATCCGCTGCCGCTGCTCGAGCAGATGCGGGCGCGGTACGGCGAAGCCGTTTCCATCGCCTACCGGCAGCGTGGCCCCGAGGGTGTCGTCATCGATTTCGTCAAGGCCTGAGCCGCTTCGCACCCCTTGTCACCGGCCCCATCGGGGCTGGTGTCTCATTCCAAGCCGGGGCCTGCCCAGGTGCCCGGAACGCCATTCGGTCTCGCTCCCGCGAACCGCAACCGCAGCTTCCTGCGCAAGTAGCTCTGCCATCCGTCCGGTGTCATTCCGACGCGCATGCGCCCAGGGATGCCACGCTGAAAATCCCACTGTGTCATCCCGAGGAGCGAAGGCGACGAGGGATCTGCTTTACGCAACTCGCTGATTCGGCGCGAAAGCGGATCCCTCGCTTCGCTCGGAATGACACGAAGGGGGCTAGGCGGCGTCCAGTCCTCGCCTAGCCCACGCCTACCCCGGGTTGGACGGGCCTAGGCGCCGCTTGGGAGCCGTCGCGGGCAGGTCCAGCATAATAAGGATCGGGCCGCCGAGGCAGTGGCTCCTAGGTCGGGATGTTCGGACCCGGCAGAAGCGCGCAGCCCACCCAAATAGAACCCCGACGGAGACATCGATGACCCCGGTCGCGCACCCGCACCCGCAACGCATACCGATCCTCGCGGTCACCACGCTGGCATTCACCGTGACGTTCGCGGTGTGGATGATGATGGGCGTGATCGGCATTCCGATCAAGCAGCAGCTCGGGCTCAACGAGACGCAGTTCGGCCTTTTGACAGCGTTACCGGTGCTCACCGGCGCGGTGATACGCCTGCCGATGGGTATCTGGACCGATCGGTTCGGCGGGCGGACCGTCATGCTGCTGCTGCTGCTCGCCTCCGTGGCGCCGGTGTACCTGATTTCCCACGCCACCCAGTTCTGGCACTTCTTGGCACTCGGATTGGTGCTGGGCATGGTCGGCGGCGTCTTCTCGGTCGGCGTGCCCTATGTCGGTCACTTCTTTACGGCGGAGCACCGCGGCTTTGCGATGGGCATCTTCGGCGCGGGGACGACCGGTGCGGCGCTCAACATGTTCGTGGCGCCGGTAATCATCTCCGCCTGGGGCTGGCAGAAGGTGCCGCAGGTCTACGCCCTCGCGATCCTCGTGACCGCCGCGATCTTCTGGTTCGTGAGCGTTCCCGACCCCGGCGCGCACCCGGAGCGGCGCGTACCTTTCCTCGCACAGGTCAAGGTCCTGCGCGATCCGCGGGTATGGAAGTACTGCCAGTACTATTCCATCGTGTTCGGCGGCTTCACCGGGTTGTCGCTGTGGATGACGCTGTACTACGTGCAGGAATACGGCCTCGACCTCCAGCACGCGGCGCTGCTGGCCGTCTGCTTCGCGCTGCCGGCGGGTCTGCTCCGGGCCGCCGGCGGCTGGCTGTCGGACCGGTTCGGCGCGCATTCGGTCACCTGGTGGGTGTTGTGGGTCGCCTGGGTCTGCCTGTTCCTGTTGTCGTATCCGCAGACCGAGCTCACGGTGCACACGGTGACCGGGCCGAGGGTCTTTGCGATTGCAATCAATCCGCTTGTCTTCACCGCGCTGCTGTTCATCGTCGGCGCGGCCTTCGCGTTCGGCATGGCGTCGGTGTTCAAGTACGTGGCCGTGGAGTTTCCCGACAACCTGGGCATTGTCAGCGGTATCGTGGGCATGGCGGGGGGGCTCGCCGGGTTCCTGCTGCCGATCATGTTCGGCGCGCTGGTCGACCTGATCGGCGTCCGCTCCAGCGCCTTCATGCTTCTCTACGGGGTCACCTGGGTGTCGCTTATACTTATCTACATCACCGAAGTGCGGCGATCCGAATTTCTGGTGCCCGGCATCAAGCGCGTCGTGGCCGATTGATCGCGCGTAAAGCGACGCGCGGCGACCTATATCTGGGAGCGCAAGGCAGATGAGCCATTTCCTCGACCGCCTCAATTACTTCCGCAACCCCCGCGAGCACTTCTCCGGCAAGCACGGCGTCGTCACCGGCGAAGACCGTACCTGGGAGGATGCCTACCGCAACCGCTGGGCGCACGACAAGATCGTGCGCTCGACGCACGGTGTGAACTGCACCGGCGGATGCTCGTGGCGGATCTTCGTCAAGGGCGGCATCGTCACCTGGGAGATCCAGCAGACCGATTACCCGCGCACGCGCTGGGACATGCCGAACCACGAGCCGCGCGGCTGCTCGCGCGGGGCGAGCTACAGCTGGTACCTGTACAGCGCGAACCGCGTCAAGTACCCGCTGGTGCGCGCGCGGCTGCTCAAGCACTGGCGCGCGGCGCGCGAGGGGCTCGACCCGGTGGCCGCCTGGGCCTCGATCGTCGAGGATGACGCGAAGCGCCACGACTACCAGCAGATCCGCGGCCTCGGCGGGTTCGTGCGCTCGAACTGGGACGAAGTCAACGAGATCGTCGCCGCCGCCAACGTGTACACGATCAAGCGGCACGGGCCGGACCGGATCATCGGCTTCTCGCCGATCCCGGCGATGTCGATGATCAGCTACGCCGCCGGATCGCGCTATTTGAGCCTGATTGGCGGGGTGTGCATGAGCTTCTACGACTGGTACTGCGACCTGCCGCCGAGCAGCCCGCAGGTGTGGGGCGAGCAAACCGACGTGCCCGAGTCGGCCGACTGGTACAACTCGAGCTACATCATCGCCTGGGGCTCCAACGTGCCGCAGACGCGCACGCCCGACGCGCATTTTTTCACCGAGGTTCGCTACAAAGGCACCAAGACGGTCGCGGTCACGCCGGATTACTCGGAGGTCGCGAAGCTTTGCGACCTATGGCTGCATCCGAAGCAGGGCACCGACGCGGCGGTCGCGATGGCGATGGGTCACGTGGTCATGAAGGAGTTCTACTTTCCGCAGGGCAGCGAGCGCAGCGCGTACTTCGACGATTACGCGCGCCGCTACACCGACATGCCGCTACTGGTGCTGCTCAAAGAGCATCGGTTGCCGAGCGGCGAAGCGATCACCGTGCCGGACCGCTATGTGCGGGCATCGGACTTCGAAGGCAGCCTCGGCCAGGCCAACAATGCGGAATGGAAGACGGTCGCGTGCAACGAGGCCGGTTCGCCGGTGCTGCCGAACGGCTCGATCGGGTTCCGCTGGGGGCCGGACGGCCGGGTGGATGCGGGCAAGTGGAACCTCGAGTCGAAGGAGGCGCAGCGCGGCGGTGAGGTGAAGCTCGGGCTTTCGATGCTCGAAGGCACCAACCCGACGACGCTGACCGCGAAGGTGGGCTTCCCGTATTTCGGCGGCATTGCGAGCGAGCACTTTCCCAACAACGAAGTCGCCGGCGGCGACGTGCTGGTGCGCACGGTGCCGGCGCGGCGAATCCCGCTGGGCGCCGGCAAGGAAGCCCTGGTCGCGACCGTGTTCGACCTCCTGGTAGCGAGCTACGGGGTCGCGCGCGGACTGCCGGGCGAGCTCGCCGCCAAGAGCTTCGACGACGACACGCCGTACACGCCGGCCTGGCAGGAGCGCATCACCGGCGTGCCGCGCGCGCAGGTGATCACCGTCGCGCGCGAGTTCGCGGACAACGCGCACAAGACGCAGGGCCGGTCGATGGTGATCATCGGCGCCGGAATGAACCACTGGTATCACTGCGACATGAACTATCGCGGGGTGATCAACCTGCTCATGATGTGCGGCTGCATCGGCCAGAGCGGCGGCGGCTGGTCGCATTACGTCGGCCAGGAGAAGCTGCGTCCGCAGACCGGCTGGACGGCGCTCGCGTTCGCGCTCGACTGGATCCGGCCGCCGCGCCAGATGAACAGCACCAGTTTCTTCTACGCGCACACCGACCAGTGGCGCTACGAGAAGATCGGCGTCGGCGAGATCGTGTCCCCACTCGCCGACAAGACCGAGTTCGCCGGCAGCCTGATCGACTACAACGTGCGCGCCGAGCGCATGGGCTGGCTGCCGAGCGCGCCGCAATTGCGAACCAACCCGCTGCAGGTCGTGCGCGACGCCGATGCCGCCGGGATGGACCCGAAGGCGTACGCGGTCAAGGGGCTGCGGGACGGTTCGCTCGAGATGAGCTGCGCCGATCCCGATCACCCCGACAACTGGCCGCGCAACATGTTCGTCTGGCGCTCGAACATCCTGGGCTCGAGCGGCAAGGGCCACGAATACTTCCTCAAGCATCTGCTCGGAACCGACAACGGTGTGCAGGGCAAGGACCTGGGCGAGCAGATCGGCCCGCTGTCCGCCGAGTGGGACGACACGACGTCGCAGCGCGGCGCCGGCGTGCCCGAGGGCAAGCCGCGGGAGGTCGCGTGGCATCCCAAGGCGCCGAGGGGCAAGCTCGACCTGCTGGTCACGCTCGATTTCCGGATGAGCACGACCTGCCTGTACAGCGACATCGTGCTGCCGACCGCCACCTGGTACGAGAAGAACGACCTCAACACCACCGACATGCATCCGTTCATCCATCCGCTGTCGGCGGCGGTCGATCCGGCGTGGCAGGCACGCAGCGACTGGGAGATCTACAAGGGCTTCGCACGCAAGTTCAGCGAAGTCTGCGCCGGACACTTGGGTGTCGAGCGCGACCTGGTGCTCACCCCGCTGATGCACGACACGGCGGGCGAGCTGGGACAGCCGCTCGACGTCAAGGACTGGAAGCGCGGCGAGTGCGATCTGATCCCGGGCCGGACCGCGCCGGCCATGCAGGTGGTCGAGCGCGACTATCCGAACGTCTACCGGCGGTTCACGGCACTCGGCCCCCTGATGGGCAAGATCGGCAACGGCGGCAAGGGCATCGGCTGGAACACCGAGAAGGAAGTCCGCCAGTTGGGCGAGCTCAACGGGGTGGTGACGGCGGACGGCGCGACCCTCGGCATGCCCAAGATCGAGACCGACATCGACGCCTGCGAAGTGGTGATGACGCTGGCGCCGGAGACCAACGGCCACGTCGCGGTCAAGGCGTGGCGGGCATTGAGCGAGCAGACCGGACGCGAGCATGCGCATCTCGCGCTGCATCGCCAGGACGAGGTGATCCGCTATCGCGACATCCAGGCACAGCCGCGCAAGATCATCTCGTCGCCGACGTGGAGTGGCATCGAAAGCGAGTCGGTCTCCTACAACGCCGGCTACACCAACGTGCACGAGTTGATTCCATGGCGCACGCTCAGCGGGCGCCAGCAGTTCTACATCGACCATCCGTGGATGCGCGCGTTCGGCGAAGGCTTTTCGACCTACCGGCCGCCGGTCGACCTGAAGACGATCGCGGCGATCCGCGGCATCAAGCCGAACGGCAAACCGGAGATCGCGCTCAACTTCATCACGCAGCACCAGAAGTGGGGCATACACTCGACCTACACCGACAACCTGCTGATGCTCACCTTGAGCCGGGGCGGGCCGATCGTGTGGGTCAGCGAAACCGATGCCAAGCGCGCCGGCATCGTCGACAACGACTGGATCGAGTGCTTCAACGTCAACGGGGCGCTGACCGCGCGGGCCGTGGTGAGCCAGCGGGTGCCGCCCGGGATGGTGCTGATGTACCACGCGCAGGAGAAGATCGTGAACACACCGGGTTCGGAGATGAACGGCGTGCGGGGCGGGATCCACAACTCGGTGACGCGCACCGTGGTCAAGCCCACACACATGATCGGCGGCTACGCGCAACTGTCGTACGGCTTCAACTACTACGGCACGATCGGCACCAACCGTGACGAGTTCATCCTCCTGCGCAAGATGAGCAAGGTCGATTGGCTCGACACGCCGCGGCAGCCCGAGCTGGTGCGCCCGACGCTGGCGCAGGGAGCAAGCGTATGAAGATCCGCGCGCAGATCGGCAAGGTGCT
>JADLEZ010000360.1 GCA_020845855.1 Burkholderiales bacterium | reverse complement strand
TGTGGGGGCCGTACCTGTCCGAGCGGCAATGGGGCACGGTGCGCGAGGACTACAGCGCAGACGGCAGCGCGTGGGAGTACCTGCCGCACGATCACGCGCGCTCGCGCGCCTACCGCTGGGGCGAGGACGGCATTGCCGGCATCTGCGACAGCCAGCAGCGGCTGTGCCTGGCGCTCGCGCTGTGGAACGGCGCCGATCCCATCCTCAAGGAGCGCCTGTTCGGGCTGACCGGCAAGGAAGGCAATCACGGCGAAGACGTGAAGGAGTACTACTTCTACCTCGACAACGTGCCCAGCCACGCGTACATGAAGTACCTCTACAAGTACCCGCAGCGGGCGTACCCGTACGCGGACCTCGTGGAGGAGAACCGGCGGCGCACGCACCTCGATCCGGAGTACGAGCTTCTCGACACCGGCATCTTCGAGGACGACCGCTACTTCGATGTGGTGATCGAGTACGCGAAGGCTGCCGCGACCGATGTCCTCGTCCGCATCACGGCGACCAACCGCTCGCTGTACGCCGCGCCGCTGCACATCCTGCCCACGCTCTGGTTCAAGAACGACTGGACGTGGGCGGGCAAGGCCAGCCGGCCGCGCATCGCGGTCGAGCGCGAGAACGACGCGGGGGTCGTGCTGCGCGCGGCGCACCGGTCGCTTCCGCCGTACTGGCTGCACTGCGAGCCGCCGGAAGAGATGCTCTTCACCGAGAACGAGACCAATCTCGCGCGCCTGTTCGGTGCGCCCAATCCGACGCCGTACGTCAAGGACGCGTTCCACGAGTATGTAGTCGACGCTCGACGCGACGCGGTGAATCCCGCGCGCACCGGGTCGAAGGCGGCGGCGCATTACGCGTTCCCCGTCGGCGCCGGGGAGACCGTGACGGTACGCTTGCGCCTGCGCGCCGACGGCGCCCTCGACGCGCCGTTCGGATCCGCATTCGATGCGATGCTCGCGCAGCGGCTCGCGGAAGCGGACGCGTTCTACCGGCGGATCACGCCGTTCGACATTCCGGCCGACATGCGCAACGTGCAGCGGCAGGCGTTCGCGGGTCTTCTGTGGAACAAGCAGTACTACCGCTACATGGTCGAGCGGTGGCTGGAAGGCGACCCCGCGGAGCCCGCGCCGCCCGCGTCGCGCAAGCATGGCCGCAATCACAACTGGTGGCACTTGGCGGCGGCCGACGTGCTGTCGATGCCGGACAAGTGGGAATACCCGTGGTTCGCCGCGTGGGACATGGCGTTCCACACCATTCCGTTCGCCATGATCGATCCCGACTTCGCGAAGGCGCAGCTCATCCTGCTCACGCGCGAGTGGTACATGCATCCCAACGGCCAGATCCCGGCGTACGAATGGGCGTTCTCCGACGTGAACCCGCCGGTGCACGCGTGGGCGGCCATGCGCGTGTACCAGATCGAGGAAAAGTTCTACGGCCGCACCGACCGCGACTTCCTGGAGCGTATCTTCCAGAAGCTCCTCATCAACTTCACGTGGTGGGTGAACCGCAAGGACGCCGAAGGCAACAACATTTTCGAGGGCGGCTTCTTGGGCCTCGACAACATCAGTGTCTTCGACCGCACGTCGGGGCTGCCGGGCGGCGGCGTCCTCGAGCAGGCCGACGGCACGAGCTGGATGGCGATGTACTGCCTGAATCTGCTGGGGATCGCGCTGGAGCTCGCCAAGAAGGACGCCGTTTACCAGGACGTGGCCACCAAGTTCTTCGAGCACTTCCTCTACATCGGCGCCGCCATCAACAAGTTGGGCGAGCGCACCGGCGGGCTGTGGAACGAGGAGGACGGCTATTACTACGACGTGCTGCGCCTGCCCGACGGCAGCTTCACGCCGATTCGGGCGCGGACGATCTCCGGGCTGATCCCGATCTTCGCGGTGGCGGTGGCCGACCGCGAGGCGGTCGCCGGCTTCGCCGACTTCGCGCAGCGCATGCAATGGCTGACGGCCAACCGGCCCGAGCTGCTGAGCGGCTTGGGCGATATGACGCGCAAGGGCGTGCAAGACCGCCTGCGTCTTGCCATCGTCAACACCGACAAGTTAAAGCGCATCCTGCAACCCCTGCTCGACCCCGAGCAGATGCTGAGCCCGCACGGCGTGCGCTCGGTGTCCAGGCAGTACCGCGAGCATCCGCTATCGGTGCAGATCGGCGGCCAGCGCTTTACCCTCGACTACGCCCCGGCGGAATCGAGCACGACCCTGTTCGGCGGCAACTCCAACTGGCGCGGGCCCGTGTGGTTCCCGCTCAACTACCTCCTCATCGAGGCGCTGCAGAAGCACGACGCGGTGCTGGGCGAATCGTTCAAGGTCGAATGCCCGACCGGCTCCGGCACGCAAGTGCAGCTCTGGGAGGTCACCACCGACCTCACCCGCCGGCTGATCACGCTGTTCACCCGCGACGAGGACGGGCGGCGGCCGGTGAACGGCATGCGGGAGAAGTTCCAAAGCGATCCGTACTGGCGCGACCTCATTGCGTTCCACGAGTTCTTCCACGGCGACTCCGGCGAAGGCCTCGGCGCCTCGCACCAGACGGGCTGGACCGGCGTGGTGGCGAAGCTCATCCACCAGTACGCCGAGTACGCGTTGAAGGACCATCCGGGGCTCGGCGGCGAATTCGACCTCGGGCGTTGGGACTATCGATCGTGATTGCAAGCCCTGAGTTGGAGTGGCTCGAGGCCGACGGGCTCGGGGGTTTCGCGTCGGGAACCGTCGGCGGTTATCGCACGCGCCGCTATCACGCGCTGTTGCTGCCCGCCACGACGCCGCCGACCGGACGTCTCGTCCTCGTCAACGGCTTCGAGGCGTGGCTCGACTTGGCATCGGGCACGGTGCCGTTGTCCACCCAGCGCTACGGCCCGGATGTCGTGTACCCGCGCGGATTGGACTCCCTCGTCGACTTCCGGTCCGAGCCGTGGCCGCAATGGACGTTCCGCTGCGCGGACGGCACCACCGTGCGGCACGAGGTGTTCGTCGCGTCCGGCGAAGGCAGCGTCGTACTCGCGTGGCGCCGCGTTGCCGGCGCCGGTCGCGCGTTCTTGCACGTGCGCCCGCTCGTGTCCGGCCGCGACTACCACGCGCTCATGCACGAAAACGCCGCTTTCGATTTCAACGCGCGCCGCGAGCGCGGCAACGCGAGTTGGCGGCCGTACGCGGGCTTGCCCGCCATCACCGCTTTGTCGTCGGGGACATACACGCACGACCCGGTGTGGTACCGCAACTTCCTGTACACGCAAGAGGCGGCGCGCGGCCTCGACTGCGCGGAAGACCTGGGCTCGCCGGGCGTGTTCACGTTCGATCTCGAAACGGGGGACGCCGTGTGGGTGTTGCGCACGGGCGACGACATCGGTCGCGACGCGGTGGCGGAGGCCGCGCGGATCCGTCACGGGGAGACGGCGCGCCGCGCCGCGCTCGCGCCGATCGAGCGCGCCGCCGACGCGTTCGTCGTCCGCCGCGGCGACGGGCACACGATCATCGCGGGCTATCCCTGGTTCACCGACTGGGGCCGCGACACGTTCATCGCGATGCGCGGACTCGTGCTCGCGCGCGGGCGCCTCGATCTCGCCGCGTCGATCCTCACCGCCTGGGCGGGGACGGTATCGCACGGCATGCTGCCGAATCGCTTCCCCGACGGCGAGGAGGAGCCGCAGTACAACTCGGTCGACGCTTCGCTGTGGTTCGTAATCGTCGCCCGCGAGTTCATCGAGAAGGCGAAGCCGGGGTCGACCGTACGCTTCGTGCTCGAGCAGGTGTGCACGGCGATCCTCGACGGCTATACCCGCGGCACGCGCTACGGCATCCGCATGGACGCGGACGGCCTCCTCGCCTGCGGCGAGCCGGGGGTGCAGCTCACCTGGATGGACGCCAGAGTGGGTGAGCGCGTGATCACGCCGCGCACCGGCAAGCCGGTCGAAGTCCAGGCACTGTGGATCAATGCGCTGCGCGCGATGCCCGGACGCTGGCAGGCGCAGGCCGAGATCGCCACCACGGCGTTTCGCGCCCGTTTCCACAACGCGGCCATGGGGTGCCTGTACGACGTGGTCGACGTCGACCACGTCCACGGCCTGGTCGACGGCGCCTTCCGGCCGAACCAGATCCTCGCCGTCGGCGGCCTGCCCTTCCCGCTGCTCGACCGCAACGCGTCGCGGCAGGTGGTGGACGCGGTCGAGACCGCGCTCATGACCGAGCTCGGCCCGCGCACGCTCGCGGCGTCCGACGCATCGTATCGCGGGCGCTACGAAGGCGGCGTCGAGCAGCGCGACGGCGCCTATCACCAGGGCACCGTCTGGCCGTGGCTCGCGGGTGCGTTCGTCGAGGCGTGGCTGCGCGTGCACGGCGACGACCCGCCGCACCGCGCGCAGGCGCGCGCCCGATTCGTGGCGCCGCTCGAGCAGCGGCTTCATGTGTACGGACTCGGGCACCTGTGCGAGATCGCCGACGGCGACCCGCCGCACACGCCGCGCGGGTGCCCCTTTCAGGCGTGGTCGCTGGGGGAGCTGATCCGCGCGCGCCTAGCGACCGACGCCGGCGGGACTTAGATTCGCTGCCGCGAAACCCGGCAGGCTGTTGAAGCTCGCGTGACCAAACGCAAATCCGTGTCATCCCGAGCAACGCGAGGGATCCGCTGTTCAGGCGCATCAAGTATTTCCGCAAAGCTAGCTAGGACGACCGCCTGACGTCAATCTCGATGCAAAAGGTGCAACGCGGCTTCCTCGTCATCCGGGGGCGGCTCGGACGCCTTTTGCATCGACGTGCTGCTAGCCTAGCTTGAGCAGTTCGAGCCCCATTCTGGCATTTTTCGCAAGGGCTGATTGAACAGAATCAGCGAGTTGCGAGGGCTTTGAGGGGCGAAATGGCGTGTAGTGCCGACCTTGCCCCTTGGCA
>JADLEZ010000359.1 GCA_020845855.1 Burkholderiales bacterium | reverse complement strand
GGAGCGGATCGCGGCGATCGACGTCGACCCATGCCGAGTGACTGACGTACTGCCCGAGGGCATCGGCGGCGGGGCGGCAGGAGAAGTAGAAGCGGAGGAAGTCGTCGAACAAGAGCGTCGCCGGCGCTTGGGCGAACTCGCGCATCCAGTCGTGGCCCTGCACGTCCTGCGGTACGAACACGCGGCCGAGCTTCCTCCAGGTGAACATCGCGTTCCGTATCATGCGGCTAGTGCCCGTTGGCGACCAGTTCGTAATTGCCGTCGATGTGGGCGCGCAGCGACTCAACCGGGCAGAACATGAGCGCGTCGATGATCGACAGCGACGGGACGAACGGGGCGCCTGCCTGGCGGTACTCGAAGGCGCCCTGGCGGATGAAGCGCAGCGTGATGCCGGCCGCCTCGAACGCGGGCGCAGAGTAGAGCTCCATGCCCCCGATGGCGTTGACGTAGATATCCGCGCCCGCCGCCCGGCACAGCGCGATCACCTTGTCCTGCGCCCGGAGCGCGGGGTCGATGGCGAACGACGAAGCAGCGCGGATCGGCGTATCGATGCCGAGGAAGTCGCGCGTCGCCTCGATCGACGCACGCAGGAAGCGGAAGAGGTTGGGCTCGGCGTTGTTGACGACGCGCTCGACGAGCGGGAACACTTGGGCGAAATGCGGCGCGCCGCGATAGGCGCCCGCAATGCGGTTCAAGAGCTTTGCGCGGTCGAAGTCCGGCGCAATGCTCCGCTCGACGATGTCGAGCGAGTCGGAGTCGTGCCGGACCGGAACCGTGATGAGGGCATCGCTGCCGTTGACGAGAATCCGATTGCGGTTGATCCATCCCTTTTTCGTGTACTTGACGCGGTCGTGGACGATGAAGAGATCGACCGCCTGCAGCAGCTGGAAGTAGCCGGGGTACGGAAAGAAGTAGGGCTGCATGACGGCGACGTTCACGGCGCGGCCCGCTTGCGGTGACGCGGGCTAGGTGCCCGGCAGTCGCCGGGCGATCTCGCCCACCAGCACCCGCGCCAAGGCGAGCTTGCCCATTCGCGGCAATCGCGTCGCGCCGGCGTCGTCGAGCAGCGTGACCTCGTTCTCGTCGCTGCCCAGCGCATCCTGCGCCCGATTGGCCACGAGCAGCGGCAGCTTCTTGCGCTTGCGCTTCTCCTCGCCCAGCCGTTCCACGTCCTGGCTTTCGGCGGCGAATCCCACGCAGTACGGCGGCTTGGGTCGCGACGCAACGGTGGCGAGGATGTCGATCGTGGGCTCGAGCGTAACGGTCAAGGCCGCGTCCGACTTCTTCACCTTCTGCTCGTGCACGCTCGTGGGCGTGTAGTCGGCGACCGCGGCCACGGCGATGAAGATGTCGCACTCGTCCACGCGCGCCATCACGGCATCCGCCATCTGGCGAGCGCTGGTGACGTCGACGCGAGTGACACCCCACGGCGTCGGCGCGCTCGTACGCCCCGCAACGACGAGCACGCTCGCCCCGGCTTCCGCGACGGCCTGGGCGAGGGCGAATCCCATCTTGCCCGAGCTCGAGTTGGTGATACCGCGCACCGGATCGATGGCCTCGAACGTGGGACCGGCCGTCAGCAGCACGCGCCTGCCATTCAGCACCTTCGGCTGGCAGGCGGCGACGACCGCGGCGAAGAGGTCCCCGGCCTCGAGCATCCGTCCTTCGCCGTGCTCGTTGCAGGCGAGCTCGCCGGTGTCGGGGCCCAGGATGGCGACGCCGTCGGCTCGAAGCCGCGCCACATTGCGCTGCGTCGCCGCGTTCGCCCACATTTGACGGTTCATGGCGGGAGCGGCAAGCAAGGGGCATTCCCGCGCGAGGCACAGCGTGGAAAGAAGGTCGTCGGCGTGACCGTTGGCGAGCTTGGCCAGGAAGTCGGCGCTGGCCGGCGCCACGACAATCGCGTCCGCACCGCGCGAGATGTCGATGTGCCCCATCGCGTTGCGGGAGCCGGATTCCCACAGGTCGGTCAGCACGGCGCGGCCTGAAAGCGCCTGATAGGTCGTCGGGGTGACGAAGTGCGTGGCCGCCGCGGTCATCACCACGTCCACCGTGATCCCCGCCTTCACGAACAGGCGCGTGAGCTCCGCCGCCTTGTACGCGGCGATGCCGCCGGTGATGCCGAGCACGATGCGAGCGGGAGAACTGGGTCGGACCATGGCTTGTGCGGAATCGCGGGTCGCCTGTTTGGCCGATGTGGCGCCTCGCGGGGCGAGTTTACACTCGGCCGCGAATGGCAAGATCGATCGTTATCCTCCCATCGGACCAAGGCATGTTGCCGACGGCTCCATCGAATGTCGAAGCCAACCCCGGCGAGCGGCCGCGCGAGCGGCTGCTTGCCCGTGGACCGGGCGCGTTGACCGATATCGAGCTCCTGGCGCTGATGCTCGGCAACGGCGTTGCCGGGGACTCGGCGCTGGCGCTCGCGCGGCGGGCGCTCGAATGGGCCGGCGGCGCCGCGGCGCTCCTCGGGGCGGCGGCGGACGACCTGCGGCGGCTGCGCGGCTTCGGGCCGGCGCGAGCGGCCCGCCTCGTGGCGACCCGCGAGTTCGTCCGCCGCGGACTCCTCGAGGAAACGGCGCGCCGCGATGTGCTCGGCTCACCCGCGGCGGTACGCGACTACCTGCAGTTGACGCTGGCCGCGCTGCCGCACGAGGCCTTCCTCGCGCTTTTCCTCGACAGCCAGAACCGGGTGCTTGCCGCACGCGAGCTCTTTCGCGGCACGCTCGCGCAGACATCCGTGTATCCGCGCGAGGTGGTGAAAGCGGCGCTCGCCGAGAACGCGGCCGGCGTGATCTTCGCCCACAACCATCCGAGCGGCGTGGCCGAGCCTTCGCGCGCCGACGAGCTCCTGACCGCCTCGCTCAAGAGTGCGCTCGCGCTGGTGGACATCCGCACGCTGGACCACTTCGTGGTGGCCGGCCATCGCGTCGTGTCCTTTGCCGAACGGGGATTGCTTTGAGCTAATGACACCGCGGGATTTTCAGCGGACTGCGCTAGCGGCCGGTGCTGCCGAACCCACCCGTTCCGCGACCGCTCGCCTCGAAGGCATCGACTTCCCGAAACTCGGCCTGGATCACCGGCACGATCACGAGCTGGGCGAGCCGCTCCATCGGAGCCATCGTGAACGGCGACTGCCCGCGATTCCAGCAACTGACCATCAGCGGGCCCTGGTAATCGGAGTCGATCAGCCCCACCAGATTGCCGAGGACGATGCCGTGCTTGTGACCAAGGCCCGAGCGCGGGAGGATCATCGCCGCGAGGCCGGGATCGGCGATGTGGATCGCGATGCCGGTGGGTACGAGGTGCGTCGCCCCCGGCGCCAGTACGAGCGGCGCATCGATGCATGCGCGTAAGTCCAGGCCCGCTGCGCCGCCGGTCGCGTAAGCCGGCAGGTGCGCGCGGATGCGCTCGTCGAGGACGCGCAGGTCGATGGTTCTCATTTGTTGCTCGTTACCCCAAGTTCATGTCATAATCAACGGTTTTCGGCAAAGTCCGCAACGCCAAACACCAAGGAGCGAGCCATGGCTCGAGTCTGCCAAGTCACCGGAAAGGGCCCGAAAGTGGGCCACCACGTTTCGCACGCCAACAACAAGACCAAGCGGCGGTTCCTCCCCAACCTGCAGCGCCGCCGGTTCTGGGTCGAGAGCGAGAACCGCTGGGTGAGCCTGCGCCTGTCCACCCACGCCTTGCGCACGATCGACAAGAACGGCATCGACGCCGTCCTTGCCGGAATGCGCGCCAAGGGCCAGCACGTTTAAGACGGAGCCACTGCCATGCGTGAGAAGATCAAGCTCGAATCGACGGCCGGCACCGGCCACTTCTACACCACGACCAAGAACAAGAAGAACATGCCGGAGAAGATGGAGATCAAGAAATTCGATCCGGTCGCCCGCAAGCACGTCGCCTACAAGGAAACAAAGCTCAAGTAGGGCAGCGTGGAGGCCTCGCCTCGGGTGACTCGCCCGACAAAAAAAGCCCGCCGCCCGGCGGGCTTTTTGCTGGCCGCGGGGCTAGCAGTTCGTTGAGAATCCCTGTGTCATCCCGAGGAGCGAAGGCGACGAGGGATCTGCTTTACGCAACTCGCTGATTCGACGCAGAAGCGGATCCCTCGCTTCGCTCGGGATGACACGAAAGGGGTTACGCGTATCGCCGAAGCTGGTGGGAGAACGCGGCGAGCGGCGCGATGCCCGAGCGTTCGGCGCGGTGGCACCAGTCCGTAAGGCGCGCGAGCAGCTGCTCGGAGGATTCCGTCGAGCGCTCCCACAGCGTGGACAGCTCCTGGCGCATCGCGTAGATCGTCGTGAGCGCCTTGCTCTTGGCGAGCGCGGCGGAGAGCGTCGTGCGGTCGGATTCGGTGAGCGTGGCGGGATCGGCGGAGAGCCACCGCTTCATCCGCCGCGGCGTGGGCAGCTCGATGCCGCCGGCGCGCGCCTTGAGCGTGGCGAGCTCGGCAGCGCATGCATCCTTGAGCGAGCGCGCGTAGCTCGTCGCGACGTGGTAGCGGTGAGTGATCACCGCTTGCAGCGTAGCGAGGTCCGGAGCCGCTTTGGTGCGGTCGAAGCGGATCGGCGGCGCCACCTTGCGGATGGTCGCGAGCCGCAACGCCGCCAGGGTGCGTATGTACACCCAGCCGATATCGAACTCGTACCACTGCGACGAGAGCTTCGCCGACGAGCCGTACGCGTGGTGGTTGTTGTGCAGCTCCTCGCCGCCGATCACGATGCCCCAGGGCACGATGTTGGTCGAGGCGTCGGCGCAGGCGAAGTTACGGTAGCCCCAGTAATGTCCGATGCCGTTGATGATGCCGGCCGCGGTGATCGGGATCCACGCCATCTGCACGGCCCAGATGGTGAGGCCGATCGGCCCGAACAGCACGAGGTTGACGGCCAACATGAGGCCCACACCCTGCCAGCTGTAGCGCGAATACAGGTTGCGCTCGATCCAGTCGTTGGGGGTGCCGGCGCCGTATCTTGCGAGCGTTTCCTGGTTCTCCGCCTCGGCGCGATACAGCTCGGTGCCCTTCCAGAACACCGTCTCGATGCCGCGCGTCTGCGGGCTGTGCGGGTCGTCCGGCGTTTCCACCTTCGCGTGGTGCTTGCGGTGGATCGCCACCCATTCCTTCGTCACCATGCCGGTGGTGAGCCACAGCCAGAAGCGGAAGAAGTGGCCGGCGATGGGGTGCAGATCGAGCGCGCGGTGCGCTTGCGCGCGGTGCAAAAAGATCGTCACCGCGGCAATGGTGACGTGGGTCATCAGCAGGGTGAAGACCAAGTAACCCCACCACGGCAAGTCGAAAAGACCGTGGGCGGCGAGTGACAGCCAATCGTAACTCATTGAATATCCGTTATTTTAGGTCAACGCATCGGGAGGAGTCCCGGGGCAAGGGAGCTATTTTACTTGACCCCCCGGCGCGGGGCCAGCGGCGGCGACGCCCTGATCATTGACCTGGGTCGTCACCCGGATGTCGCGGCGGGGTGGCGGGATTGCAATGCCGTTGGCGGCGAAGGCGGCCAGGATGCGGCGGTTGACCCCGCTGCGCAGCGCCTGCAGGCCCGCCTGCGGCCCGGCCACCCACAGCACGAGCTCGAGGTCGACCCCGTTCTCGCCGAGCGCGTTGACGAACGCGGTAGGCGGATCCGGGATCTTGAGGTGTCGCGGCTCGAGGCGCGCGGCCTCCTCCATGAGCCGCAGCGCGAGGTCGACGTCGGCGCCGTAGGCGACGCGCGCGGCCGCGTTGACGCGGATGTCGTGCGAGGCGTGCGAGTGGTTGAGGACGGTCGTGGTGACCAGCGTTTCGTTGGGCACGATGATCTCGATGCCCTCGAGGCTGCGCAGCAGCACGTAGCGCGAGGTCACCTGCGCCACCCGGCCCTGGCGGCTGTCCACCGTGATCATGTCGCCCAGGCGGATCGACTTGTCGAGCAGGATGGTGAAGCCCGCGATGTAGTTCGCGGCGAGCTTCTGCAGGCCGAGCCCGATGCCCACGCCGAGCGCGCCGCCGACCACGGTCAAGAGCGTCAGGTCGAACCCGATCGCCTGCAGCGCGATCAGCACGCCGACCACGAGCAGCAGCGCGCGCACGACGCGCGCGACCACGGCGCGGGTGTTGGTGTCCAGCGTGGTCGCGTTGTTCACGCGCTGCTCGATGAGGCCGGACAGCCACAGCGTGACGACCAGGGTGACGACGACGGCAGCCGCCCCCTTGACGATGGTCAGCAGGGAGAGGGTCGACTTGCCGACCGGCAGCCGGATCTCGTCGAGCTCGCGCGCCATCTCCGGCAGCACGCCGACGAAGTACAGGATCACGAGCAGCCAGATCGAAAACGAGATCGCGCGCTCCGAAGTCTTGAGCCACGCCGACGCCGCGAACAGCCGCCGCATGACGTAGACCAGCATGCGGATGATCGCGAGTGCGATGAGGAGCGGGATCGCGATGTCGATGAAGAAGGGCGAGCCGCCGGCCATCGTGAACAGCGGCCGCACGACGACGACGAGCAGGAGTGCGAGCAGCGAGAACACCACCCGGCCCACGCTCGCCGACAGCCGCGGATGGCGCGACGTATAGGCGCCGGCGCGGGCCCGCGCCTCCAGCCGCCGGTCGAGCAACCAGGCGACGCCCAGGCACACCGCGACCAGGGCGAGTTCGAGCCAGTACAGCGGGTTGCCGAGCGCTTGCTCGAGGCGGGAGAAGTCGATGGGCGCGAGCGTGTGCATCGACCCGAATCCTATCAGCGGCGCTCGAGCACCGCGGCGAAGAACGCGTCGCAGGCGTGCATGTGTGGGAGGAGTCGGAGCGTGGGCCCCGTGTCGAGCGCGATGCCGGCGCG
>JADLEZ010000358.1 GCA_020845855.1 Burkholderiales bacterium | reverse complement strand
GTTAGGCAGCTTCGTCCTTGAACGCTCGAAGAACCGCGTTGATACGAGTTTGGTAGCCAGGGCCCTGCGCTTTGAACCAGTCCAATACATCAGCGTCCAAACGCAGGGAAATTGCCGCCTTTGGTTGGACCGGCTTGAGACCGCGACGCACTACTCCGCGGACTATGTGCTTGAGCGCCGCCTCGGGATGATTCGTCGATCGACGGATATCTCGGTCTTTCAACTCGGGTTCGAGTCGAATTCCCAGCATGGTGCGATTTGGCGGCGTTTAACAGGCGTTCGACGTTATCTTAGGCCGGCCGTTCGCCGTCTATCGGTCCGTTGACCGATCTGGGCTCGCGGCGCGCCCGAAACCCGTCGGCGCCCGACCCGTCACCCGGGCGAGGCGACGAAAGGCATGAACGAACCCGTCCTGCGGTTGCGCGATTCAACGCAACTTGCTCAAGCGCTCAGCCATGCGCGTCTGCCATCCGGGCCCGGTAGCTTTCCAGCGCTCGATCACGTCCAGCGGAAGCCGAATGGAGATCAACCTTCGCGGATTGACGGATCGGGGGCGTCCGGCTTTTTTCACGACCGCACGCGACAACGCTTGCTCGGTGAGTTCGGGTAGCTCCCTGTACTCATGCGGGCGAATGGCATGCGCGTCCGATTGGACGAGATCAGACCTCAAAGTACGGCGCGAGCCGGACTTGCTCACGATCGTTGGCCTTTCGCATGCTGAAAATATGCCGCGATGCACCTCTCGGCGCGAACCCGACGACCACCAGGCGGCCCGCAAGCAGCCCGTAACAGATTACGCGACGCTCGCCATAATCCTTGCGGGTGTCGTCGAACTCGACTGTCGTGCCTTCGAAAACGATTGCGGCGTCCTCGAAATCCAAGCCTCGCGCTGCAAGCGTCTTCGCCCGCTTGGCCGGATCGAAGGTGACCCGCATCGATTATTGTAGCTACTAAATTAGCCGCTGGCAAACCGTGCACGTAAAGCGAGCGCTGAATCCGCGCGTTGCGTTGACACGTTCGACGTTATCCGCGACCGGCCGTTCGCCGTCTATCGGTCCGCCGGCCGATCCGGGCTCGCGGCGCGCCCGAAACCCGCCAGCGCCTGACCCGTCACCCGGGCCAAGCGCCATTCCGGCAGGAGGGTCGCGCCCATCCCCTCGTAGAACGCGACGGCGGGCTCGTTCCAGTCCAGGACCGCCCACTCAAAGCGACCGCAGCCGCGATCGCGCGCGATCTGGGCCACCGCGGTAAGCAGCTCGCGGCCCAGGCCGCGGCCGCGGAAGCGGGGATAGACAAACAGGTCCTCCAGCCACAGCCCGCGCCGGCCGAGGAAGGTCGAGAAAGTGTGGAAAAAGATGGCGAAACCGGCAGCTTCACCGTCTTGCGCCGTTTCCCGGGCAATCATCGCCTCGGCCGCTGGCCTCTCGCCGAACAATGATTGCGCAAGCCCGGCCTCGTCGGCCGTCACGAGGTGGGACAGGCGCTCGTAGTCGGCCAGCGCTCGGATCATCGCCATGAGGTCGGCCGTGTCGCGTGGCGTGGCCGGCCGAAGGGTGAACGCGTTCACGGCGGCGGCGTCGCCGGCACGGGCGTGGCGCAAGGGTGCCGCGCGTGCCGAGGCCGACCGAACGGGTCGGACCGACGTGCGAACCCGCGGCTTTCGCCGTCAGCGTACCGGACACTCGGAAAGAACGTTACGTATGGTCCGGTGCCCACGAAGGCTGGCGCACGCGGCGGAACGGACGCCGGCGCACGGCCCGACGAACGGTTCCCGAAGCCCGCGCTTTGGGTCGCAGCGCATGGCCGCCGCGAACCTCGAGCTTCCCAGCCATGGCGTTGACCGGCTACGGTGATCGCAGATGAATCAGGGGCGTTTGTGCAGGATGTTGTCATTTAGCGAAATTGCAACAAATCGGGGGCGGCCATTGTAACAATCGGGGAGCTTTCGTTGCTCCCGAAATCGCCGCTGTTGTACCGTTGTCCTGTGTGCCGACGGGCGGACGGGTTGTCCGTTCTCGGGCATAACTCATCCTGGGGGATTCACATGAAATTCCAGCGCAAGAGGATCGCACTTGCATGCACGGTCGCGACCAGCGCAGTCGCAATGTTGGGTTTCGAGGGCGCCCTGGCGCAAGCGCCGGCGCCGCAAGGTTCGATGCGCGTCGACGTGACGGGCACCAATATCCGGCGGGTCGATTCGGAGACGCCGAGCGAAGTGCAGGTCATCACCAGAGAGGAAATGGTCCAGCAGGGCTTCACGACCATTTCGGACGTGATCCGCAACCTGACGCAGAACAACAACGGAACCTTGTCGACGGGGTTTGCGCGAGCATTCGCGACCGGCGCCAGCGGGGTGTCGCTGCGCGGCCTTACGGTCGGCGCGACGCTCGTCCTCATCGACGGCCAGCGCATGGCCGGCTGGCCGCGGGCCGACGACGCCCAGCGCCAGTTCGTCGATCTCGGCAGCATCCCGTTCGTGGCGGTCGACCGGGTCGAGGTCCTGCTCGACGGCGCATCCGCCATCTACGGTTCCGACGCCATCGCCGGCGTGGTGAACGTCATCCTGAAAAAGGATTTCAAGGGTACCTACGCCATGGGTACCGGCGGCACCACGGTCGATGGCGGCGGCACGACATGGAATGCCCAACTCCTGCAAGGCTTCGGAGACGTGCCTGGCGGCTTCGGCGGATGGGTCGGGTTGGAATACCGTTCGCAAGAGGCGATTCAGCTCAGTCAGCGCCGGGGCGAACAATGGGCGATCACCGACTACCGGCCGTGGGGCGGCAACGATCTGAGTCCCGGTACTTGGGGTCCGAACGGCGCCTCCAACAACCCGGTGATTCGCGGCGCGCCCTATCTCCAGAGGACGACCGGCAGCACGGCGCTCCCGGAAAACAACGCCTTCCTCAACGGCAACTGTGACTTGGCCCGCCGGAACGCGCAACAGTGCCTGTACGAGGACGACTGGAGCCAGATCCAGCCACGGTCGCAGAACGTCAACTTCATCGCCAAGCTGCTCGGCAAGATCCCGGGTACGAGTTGGACCTACGACATCGCCGGATCGTACTTCGACCAGCAGTCCGTCCAGGTCTGGCGGCCGGGCACGATTACCTTCGCATCTTTCGGCGGGTATACCACGGCGGGGCCGGGCCAGAAGCCGCAAGTCGGCGTCAATGCCATCCCCTCGTTTACCGTGCCGGCAACCTATCCCGGCAATCCGTTCGGCGCGCCCGCGAACATACGGGCACTCTCCCCAATCAACGGGATAAACCAGTCCGTCAGCCAGGACACGGGCACGTCCCGTATCGTTGCGCAGACCATGGGCAATGCCTGGGGCTGGGAGGCGAATGTCGCGGCCGGCTGGACGCAAGTCAACCTTGAATCGACGTACAACGGCTGGTTGGCCGTGCCGGCGATGTACAAAGCCCTCAACGATCCGGTGAAGCCGTATCTCCTGACCGGCGGCAACACCGCGGAACAGGACGCTGCCGTTTATCCGACCCTGAGCAACACGATCAAGAGCGACTTGAGCTTCATCCAGGCGACGGCGACGCGCGACCTCATGAAGCTGCAAGGCGGGGCGATGACCCTGGCGATCGGCGCCGGCGACGTATACCGGGTGCTGAATTCGCCGAATCCCGAGGCCGGTCAACAGGGAACCGTCAGCATCCCCGGCGCCACCACCTATGCGATGGGCAGCCAGAACAACGCCTTTGTGTACGCCGAGCTTTATGCCCCGGTGCTGAAGAACCTGGAGTTCGACGTGGCACTGCGGTACGACACCTACAACAAGCCGGATGTCAGCACGTGGAACCCCAAGATCGGCGCGAAGTGGACGGCCACACCGTGGCTCGCGCTGCGGGGTACGGCCGGAACCGGGTTCCGGGCACCGTACATCACCGAGTCCGGCAACTCGGGCGCGGCGTTCAACTTCGGGAACATCCGCGACCCGCTCAACTGCCCGGTCAGTCTGCCGAACGGAACGCCGGACCTCAACTCGCCGCAGAACGTGCAGGGCACCTGCGCCTTTTCCGTCGCGTTCCTGCAGGAGAGCAACCCGAACCTGGAGCCCGAGAAATCGACCCAATATACCGCGGGCTTCGTCCTCGAGCCCGTCAGGGGTTGGACGACGACGTTCGACTATTACTACATCAAGCTCAAGAACCAGATCATCAACATCGCGAACACGCCGACGTTCGACCAGACTCCCGAAAACACGGTTCGCGGAGCCCCGCAACTCGTGGCGTTCTACGGCGGCCAAACCGGAATCTCTCCCGCCGGCCTCATCGCCTATCTCAGCGCGCCGTTCGTCAACGCGCAGGACGTCGTCACCGACGGCTTCGACCTCGGCACCTCGTACACCTGGACGCTGCCGGATTCGAGCAAGCTGCTCACCAGCGTGATGTGGAGCCACATCCTCCGTTACGACCTGACGTATGCCGGTTACACGGCCAAGCTCGCCGGCACGCACGGTCCTACTGCCGTGGGTGGTGACACCGGCACACCGAGGGACCGCGTGATGGGGACGATCCAGTGGGCCAAGGGTCCGTTCACCACGACGATGACGGTGAACTACGTAGGCCCGTACAACGTGACGGACCCGTCCGCAGGCCACTTCGATTGCGAGTCAGGGTTGCTCGCCGCCAACGCGGTACGGTGGGCGGCCAACGGCTTCGTCCCGCCGGCGTACTGCGACGTTCCGTCGTTCACGTACGTGAACCTGAACATCCAGTACCAGTTCAACAAGCAGTGGCAGTTCATGCTGACAGGCAACAACATTTTCAACGCCAAGGCGCCCGTCGACTTCGAGACCTACGGCAGTTCTGCGGGCCAGCAGCCGAACGCCGGCAACAATGGCGTTCCGTACAACCCCGCACTGCATCAAACGGGCGCCGTCGGGCCCTTCTGGAGCCTGGGTTTCGTCTACAACTTCTAGCGACGTCGCTTCGACCCGCGAGCTGACATGGCGCGGGTCGGAGTTCTAAAAAGGGGGCCGCCCGGAGTCGTTTTCCGGGCGGTTTCGTCTTTTGGGGCCCAAACCGTGATTCCTCGCTGCGCTCGGAATGACACAATTTCAAAGAACTGCCAGCGACCGAGGGCAGCCCCGGCTGATCTCGGCTACGTCATCCGTGACGAAGGCGTTTGCGTTTAAAGCAGATGGCTCATCCTTTCCTGCAATGTGAGCCGGCTCGCGCATTTTCGAAGGAGATCGCCATGCACTATGTCCGATCGTTGGCCTGCATTGCCGGCACCTTACTGCTGCTCACGTCGTCCACGCTTGCCGCCGGCGCCGACGAGAGTCTGCTGGTCAAGGCAGAGTCGCGGCACTTCGATCGGGTGACTGTCCTTCGCGGAGCGGATTTTCGCACTTACACGAAAATGTTCCTCCAGCCTGCCATCGTTACATTTCGCAGCGATTGGCTGAGGGACATGAACGCGAACCGGATTGCGCTGCTGCGACGCACCACGGAACAGGACGCCGACGAGATCGCCCGCGAAGCGGCCAGGGGTTTGGATACCGCCCTTGTCCGTGCTTTGCGCCAGGGCGGATATGAAATCGCGGCGGAACCCGGACCGGGCGTCGTAACGCTCTTACCGAGAATCGAGAACCTCTCCATCAATGCGCCCAGATCGGTCACAACGGCGATGCCGGGCCGGGTCTATACCACAAGCGCGGGGCAGGCGACATTCGAGCTCGACATGCGCGATTCCGAATCGCGTCATCTGCTCGCGCACGTCCGCGACGAGCGCATGATCGGCGACCGCGGCGTGCAGCCTTCGAGCATGCGCTGGACCACGCCGGCGAGCAATGCCTTCGATTTCGGGAGCGCGTTCAACCAATGGGCGCGCGGTGTGGTCAGGATGCTCGACGAATGGCGCGCAGTTCCCGTCGCGGCGGTGACTTCGCCGTCTCGATAGCCGCGGCGTGATCACGAAACGTGTCGACCAATTGATTGCTGGGCAGGCGCATTTCATTCGCAAGTTGCAGTTCCAATTCTGAGGGGGTGCAATGAATCCAAAGCGCCGGAAGGTAGCGGCCGCGCTTGGCATCGGCGGGTTGTCCTTGGTCAGTGTAGGGACAATCCACGCCCAAGATATCCGTGTCAACGTCACGGGGACCAACATCAAGCGGGTCGATACCGAGACGGCGGCGCCGATCGAGACGATCACCCGCCAGGACATCCAGGAATCGGGTCTGCAGACGATCTCGGATGTCGTACGCAGAATCACCGCGAACAGCAACGGCACCATCGCCAACGAGTGGGGTGGTTGGGGCTTCACGCCGGGCGCGTCCGCTGTCTCGCTGCGGGGTCTGGGCAGCAACAACACCCTCGTGCTGCTCAACGGTCGCCGGCTCGGCAATTACGGGCTGGCCGACGACGGCCACCTCTCCTTTGTCGACCTGAACCAGATTCCGTTCGACGCCGTCGAGCGCATCGAGATCCTCAAGGACGGCGCATCCGCGATCTACGGCTCGGACGCGGTGGCCGGTGTGGTCAACATCATCCTGCGCCAGCAGTACACGGGCTTCACCGCCACCGCTACCGCCGGCACCACGTACAAGTGGGACGGAGAGCAGTTCCGCGGGTCGCTCACCTGGGGGATGGGCGACCTCACCAAGGACCGCTACAACTTCTACATCACGCTGGACGCGCAGAAGCAGAAAGCGATGGCATCGGAAAACCGCCCCGATTACATCGGCACCTCGAACCTCGAGTTCATGGGGCTGCCCGATACGCGTCCCGGTAATCCGCCGCTGGGATGGGGCACGACGAGCCCGCTCGGCAACGTGCGGCCGGTCGCGGGCGACAACCTGACCGGTCCCACGCAAGGCCCCTACCAGTCGCTGCCGGGATACTGCGAGCCCAAGAACCAGAGCGACGGCTTCTGCAAGTGGGATCTCAAGGGCTGGCAGGAGGCCCAGAACGAGCTCGAGAAGTACAACATCTTCGCGCGCGGCGCGTACAACTTCACCCCCACGACGCAGGGCTACACGGAGCTTTCGTACTTCCGGTCGAAGCTCTACGCACCGGTCTCGCCGTCGCCGCTGCGCACCTTTTGGCCCGACGTCAGCGGCGAGAGGTTGATCAGCTCGCTCACCACGATTAACCTGCCGGTCGGCCACCCCGACAACCCGTTCTCGGCCGACGGCCAGGGCGCGCGGCTGTACTACGTCCCGTTCGATGTCGGCCCGCGCGTCAACGACGTCACCAGCGACACGCAGCGGTACCTGGCCGGAGTCAAGGGCAGCAACGGGGGATGGGACTGGGATGTCGCGGGTCTGTATATCCGCACGGACACGGATGTCGGGAACACGGGCTTGCTCAACTATCCCAATCTGCTGGACGCGCTCGCCGGGCGAGGGGGGTTCGGGTACTACCGCGTAGGCGCCAACGCGAGCCTCAACAATCCCGGCATCTACGGCTTCATCGCTCCCGCGCTCACCTACACGTCTGTTGCCGAGAACACGCAATTCGACGCCAAGGCATCCCGCGATGTCTTCAAGCTCCAAGGCGGGATGGCGGCGCTGGCGGTCGGCTACGAGTGGCGGCGCGAAGAGGTCGACAACCCCGGCGTTCCCGGCACCTTCGAGGGCAACATCGTCGGCTATGGCTACTCGGCGGCCACGGGCTCGCGCAACATCAATGCGCTGTTCGGCGAGCTGTACATGCCGATACTCAAGACCCTCGAAGCCACGGTGGCGATCCGCTACGACGACTACTCCGACTTCGGCAGCACCTGGAACCCCAAGGTGGGCGTGAAGTGGACGCCGATTCCCTCGCTCGTGCTTCGCGGCACCTACGCGACGGGCTTCCGCGCGCCCGGACTGTACGAGAACGGCAACAGCGCGTCGTCGGGCTACGCGAATTACATCGACCCCGTCCGCTGCCCGGTCACGGACTCGCCCGCGGACTGCGGTGCGGGCCAAGTGGCGGCGATCACGTTTGGCAACACGAGCATCCAGCCGGAGCGGTCGACCAACTGGACGATCGGCCTCGTGTGGGAGCCGGTCCCGGCGTTCAACATGACGCTCGACTACTGGAACATCGAGACCAAGGACCAGATCGTGGCCGTGGACCCCCAGCCCGTCATCGACAATCCGGGCTCGTTCCCGAATGACGTGGTGATCCGCGATCCCAACGATGCGCTGCCCGACATTCCCGACTCGGGCACCATCCTGGCGGTCGCCGGGCCGTTCGCGAACCTCTACAAGACCAAAACCGACGGCATCGACATTTCGGCCCGCTATCGCTGGAACCCGCGCGACTGGGGCATGTTCACCGCCCAGCTCGAGTACACCTACATCAACAGCTTCAAGCGGACCTACAGCAACGGCGACACGTTCCAGTTCGCGGGCACGCATGGTCCGACATCGCTGTCGAGCGCGGCCGGCATGCCGCGCGACAAGGCCAACCTCGCGTTGACGTGGGAGCGCGGTCCGTGGAACGTAACCGGCACCGTTCGCTACATAGCAGGGATGGACGACATCGAGTCCGACGAGCAGCCCGACTGCCTGACCAACTCGTCGCTCGGGGTCGAGGGCTTCTGCACGGTGTCGTCGTTCACCACCCTCGATCTGTCGGCATCGTACCGGGGCTTCAAGAACTGGGAGATCTTCGGGTCGATCATCAACGTCTTCAACCGCCAGGCCCCGTTCGACTACACCGCGGGCTATGGTCTTTTCAACTACAACTTCAACTACGCATTCTCGGGCGTGGCGGGTACGCAGTTCAACCTCGGCGTGCGCTACACGTTCAACTAGCCGCGGCGTCCTTGCGGTCACGGATCCGGCGGGGCGACCCGCCGGATTTTTTGGTTGGGTCAGATCCGATTCTCGCCTTGCGGGCGCAACAGAAGGACAGGCCCTTCGCCGGGGACGGAGCAGAGAATCGGCTCTGACCCTGCTTTCGCGTGGAAACTCGACCCTGACCCCATTTCCGGGTACCGGTAGAATGCGCCCGCATACCAACGCGAGCCATCCGGAGTGCTCATGAGCAAGCTGATCCTCGCCGGCGCCATGGCGCTGGCCGCACTGACTGTGCCCCTTGCCGTCGCCCAAGACAACGCCGCCGCCGTTGCCGACCTGCAGGCGATGCAGCAGGCAGCGCGCAAGGACAAGCGCGCGCTGGTCGCGAAGACGCTGAACCTCACCGACGCGGAAGGCAAGAAGTTCTGGCCGGTGTACGACAAGTTCCAGAGCGAGCTCGCGCAGCTCAACCGCGAGCGCAACGTGGCGCTCGAGGGCCTGGTCGCCCGCGACCGCCCGGTCACCGACGCGTACGCGAAGCAGCTCGTCAACGAGCTGGTGTCGATCGAGGAGCAGGAGGTCAAGGCGCTGCGCAAGATGAGCAACGCGTCGATGCGCGCGCTGCCGCCGAAGAAGGCGGCGCGCTACCTCCAGCTCGAGAACAAGCTGCGGGCGGTGCAGGATTACGAGATCGCCGTGGCCTTTCCGCTCGCGCAATAACAGAAATGGGGACGTACCCCTTTTTCCACTGTGTCATCCCGAGGAGCGAAGGCGACGAGGGATCTGCTTTTCGCAACTCGCTGATTCGGCGCGAAAGCGGATCCCTCGCTGCGCTGAAGGATGACACTGGATTGGGGATACGGTGGTGAGATTCAACAAACTGCCCTAGCCGGCGGGCTTGCAGTTCGGCTTGCCGTCGTCCGGCATCGCCCATGCGACGTTGGGCGCCTCCCACGCGACATCGGACACGCGCACGCCGACGACGTCGATGCGCGCGGGACTGATCGCGACTTCCACCGGCGCCGCAGCCTTCCTTGCCGCGAGCGTGTCGGCGAATCCCGAGTCGAGCTTCGCGGGAGCGACGACCAACGCGCCGAGGGTGACGGCGGCGAGCGCGACGGCGCATGCGGCGAAGGCGGCGCGTGGTGCTTGCGGCTTGTAATCATTCATGGCGGCTCTCCGTGGTGTTCGCGTTGAACTGCGGCATGCGTGATGCATCGTAGATTCGCGGCGACGTCCTCTCAACCTGCATGCGACGAACCCGGCAAAACGCGGAGCGGGATGGCGGGCTTCGCGATGGGCCGACCTGCCCACCCGTCCTGCGCTACCGGGCTCGTCTCACAATAGGCGCCGCACGGGTCTCCAGAAAGCCGAAGGTTCCGCCGCCCCGGCCGGGAAAATTCCCCGGCGGACGGCTTCGTTAGAGTATTTGCACTAATTGCCCGGTGGACATCCGCGCGCATTTGTGTAGAATCTTGCGGTTTTCGCAAGTGCGGCTTGGCCCTGCCGACGGCGGGGCCAATGCTTTTGTTGGGCAACAACGAGCGCGTGTGCGCATGGGCCTTGCGGCTTCCATTTAAGGCCGCAACCGGGTATTTCGCCTTTTTCTGCCAGTAACCCTGTCCGACCTCAAAGGTGCAGCCCGGGGCGCCGTTGGCTCGCGTCCCACACCACCAGGACCGTCGCCGACTTTCTGACTGAATCTACCCATCCGTCTGGAGATCACATGTTGAACAAGCTCCGCCTGGCCGCGTTGGCCGCGGTCCTGCTGGCAGCCGTGACCGGCGCCACGCTTTCGCCCATGGCTCTCGCGCAGCAACAGCCCGCCGCCACCCCGGCCGCGCCCGCCGCACCGGCAGCCCCGGCCGCGCCCGCCGCGAAGGCGCCAGAGATGATCGAGAACCCGTACGGCCTCGAGGCCCTGTGGAAGGGTGGCGACATGGTCGCCCGGATCACGCTCGGCATCCTGGTGCTCATGTCGATCGGCAGCTGGTACATCATCGTCACCAAGCTGTACGAGCAATACCGGATGAAAACCCAGGCGCGAGACGCCAACAAGAAATTCTGGCGCGCGCCCAGCGTCGCACAAGGCGCCGAAACGCTCAAGAAGAGCAGTCCCTACCGCTTCATCGCCGAATGCGGCCTCGAGGCGACCCAGAAGCACGACGGCATGCTCGGCAACGTCGAGCTCAACGAATGGATCACGATGTCGATCCAGCGCGCGATCGAGAACGTGCAGAACCGCACCCAGGATGGCCTTGCATTTCTCGCCACCGTGGGATCGACCGCGCCGTTCATCGGCCTGTTCGGCACGGTGTGGGGCATCTACCACGCGCTGACCGCCATCGGCATCGCCGGCCAGGCGTCGATCGACAAGGTCGCCGGACCGGTCGGCGAAGCGTTGATCATGACCGCCATCGGTCTCGCGGTCGCCGTGCCCGCGGTGCTCGGCTACAACTGGCTAGTGCGCCGCAACAAGGTCGCGCTCGACCAGGTTCGCGGCTTCGGCGCCGACCTGCACGCCGTGCTGCTGTCGACCGCCCGCGCCCCGGCCAAGGCGTAATGCCATGGCGATGAGCGTGGGTGCTGCAGGGGCAGACGAGGACGAGGCCATCTCGCAGATCAACACCACGCCGCTGGTCGACGTGATGCTGGTGCTGCTCATCATCTTCCTGATCACCATTCCGGTGGTCACCACGTCGATCCCGGTCACGCTGCCGAAGGAGCGCAACGAGATCCGCGAGACGAAGCCCGAGAACATCGTGCTGTCGGTGGATGCGAAGGGTGCCATCTACTGGAACGAGCTGCGCATACCGAGCACCACGGCGCTGCTCGACCGGCTGAAGAAGATCTCCGTGCTCGACCCGCAGCCCGAGCTGCAAGTGCGCGGCGACGGCGCCGCCGACTACGAATCCGTGGGCCGCATCATCTACGCGGCGCAGCGCGCGGGCATCTCGAAGGTGGGCTTCATCACCGAGCCTCCCGCCCGCGGCGGTAATTGAGCGCGGCGCAAAGGAATCCGCCATGGCAATGAACGTGGGAAGCGCCGCCGGCGCCCGGGATCCGGACGTGATGATCGACATCAACACCACGCCGCTCATCGACGTGATGCTGGTGCTGCTCGTGATGCTGATCATCACGCTGCCGATCCAGCTGCACTCGGTCAACCTCAATATGCCCATCGGCAATCCGCCGCCGCCGCTGATCAAGCCGGAAGTGGTGAAGCTCGACATCGACCCCAACAGCGTCGTGTACTGGAACGGCGAGGTCATGGTCGACCGCGCGGCACTGGAGGACCGCATCAAGGCCGCCGCGGCGATGGGGGTGCAGCCGGAGATCCACCTGCGGCCCGACAAGGGCGCCAAGTACGCCATCGTGGCCGGCGTCATGGCCTCTGCGCAGCGTCTCGGCCTCACCAAGATCGGCATCGTCGGCAGCGAGCAGTTCATCAACGATTAGGCACGGCGCGCACCGACCAGGCGCGCGCCCGCACGCGGGAGCTCACATGGACTACGCGCGACAGCAACGCGATCCCGCCCGGCACGTGCTGGGCATCACCTTCGTCATCCTGATTCACGTGCTGGTAATCTGGGCGCTCATTTCCGGCCTCGGCCAGAACGTCATCCAGATCATCAAGAAGCCGCTCGACGCGACGATCGTGGAGGAGGTGAAGCTGCCGCCGCCGCCACCGCCCCCGCCGCCGCCGCCCAAGAAGATCGTCGAGCCGCCGAAGGTGCCGCCGCCGATCGACACCTACGTGCCGCCGCCGGACATTCCCCCGCCGGTCGCCGCACCGGCGCCCACGATCACCGCGGTGACGCCGGCGCCGCCGCCGGAGACGTACCAAATTCCGACACCGGCGCCGCCGGTGGTGGCGCCGCCGGCGCCGCCCAAGCCCGCCGTGCGCCGCGGGATCGTGCGGCTGTCCGGCGACGACCCAACCTATCCGCGCGAGGCGATCCGCGCCGGGGTGCAGAAAGGCCGCGTCGTCGCGCGGTTGCAGATCGACGAGAAGGGCAACGTCACCGACGTGAATATCACCGTCTCCGAGCCGCGCGGCGTGTTCGACAAGGCGGTGCGCTACGCGCTCGAAGGCTGGAAGTTCAAGGCCGAGGGCGAGAAGTACGTCGGCGAAGTCGAGATCAACTTTACGCTGAAGGACGAGTAAAACGGCTGGCTCGGTAGCGCGCGTGTGCGAGCATCACGCCCATGCCTGCTAATCAGTCACTCGCCCAACTCGCGACGCGCGCAGCCGACCTGCATCGGGAGGGCAAGCTCGCCGAGGCGATCGCCTTCTACGAAACCATCCTGCGCGCGGAGCCGCGCAATGCCAACGCGTTGCACTATTCGGGTGTTGCCCACTACCAGTTGGGCGACCTCGCGCGGGCGGTCGCGCGCTTGCGCGCCGCGGTCGATGTCGACGGCACCCAGGCCGACGCGCTGTGCAACCTCGGACTGGTGCTCCAGGCGATGGGACGCGGTGCCGAAGGTCTCGAAGCGCTGGAGCGGGCGGCAAGGGTGGAGCCGCGTGCACCGGACGTGCTCGGCAACCTCGCCGTGGCCTATCACGCGGCCGGACGGCATGCCGAAGCCGAGGCCGCGGCGCGGCGTCTGATCGCGCTGGATGCGACACATGCGAGGGCCTGGTTCATCCTCTCGCTCGCCTTGCAGACGCAAGGACGCATGCTGGAAGCGTTGGAAGCCGCAACGCGCGCGGCGGGCCTTGCGCCGGAGGAGGAGGGCTTCGTGGGAGTCAAGGCGCAGCTCGAAAGAGGGATCGGCGCCCCGCAGAAGGCGCGGCAGACGCTGGAAAGCGCGCTCGCGCGCAATCCGCTCTCCACGCCGTTGCGCTTCGAGTTGGGCAGCGTGCTCGAGTATCAATTGGCGAGCCTGCCCGAGGCCGCGACCGCTTACGAGCAGGTAGTGCGGATCGATCCCGGGCACGGCCCCGCGCTGTCGCAGCTTGCGTTCCTGCGCGGGCGGCTCGCCGACTGGCGTAACCGCGACGAGCTGACTGCGCAGTATCGCAAGGCGGTCGAAGCCGGTGCCGCGACACTCTCGCCGTTCGCGTTCCTGTCGCTGCCGTCCACACGCGCGGAGCAACGGACGTGCGCGCGAACGTGGACCGCGCCGCTTAGCGCCGATCGCGATCCCGCTCGCCGCCGCATCAGCACGGCGCGCCGCCTGCGTATCGGCTACCTGTCGGCGGACTTCCATAATCATGCCACCGCGTTTCTCGCCGCGGGCCTGTTCGAGCACCACGATCGCGCGCGCTTCGAGGTGGTGGCGTACTCGACCGGACCGGACGACCGCTCGTCGATGCGCGCGCGGCTTACGCGCGCCTTCGACCGCTTCGTGGATGTGCGCGGCCGCCATCCGCTCGCCGTCGCCGAAGCGATTCGCGGCGACCGCATCGACATCCTGGTCGATCTCAAGGGCCATACGCAGGACGCGACTCCCATCGTGGTCGCGCAGCGGCCGGCGCCGATCCAGGTCCACTACCTGGGCTATCCGGGCACGATCGAAGGCGGGCTCGTCGACTACCTCATCGGCGATGCGGTCGTCACGCCGCAAGCGCACGCCGCCGACTACGCGGAGGCGATCGCGACGCTGCCGCACACCTACCAGGTCAACGACCGCAACCGGCCGATCGCGGACACGCCACCGCGCGCCGATCTCGGCTTGCCCGGGCAGGGTGTCGTGTTCGCGAGCTTCAACCAGACGTACAAGATCAACCCGCGGGTGTTCGACGCGTGGATGGCGATCCTCGCGCGCGTGCCGGACTCCGTGCTGTGGCTACTCAAGAAGACGGAAGACGATCCGGCGCAGGCGAACCTTCGCCGCGAGGCGCAAGCGCGCGGGGTCGATCCCGCGCGCCTCGTCTTCGCGAAGCACCGGCCCAATCCCGAGTACCTCGCGCTGTATCGCCATGCCGACCTGTTTCTCGACACCTGGCCGTACAACGCGCACACCACGGCGAGCGACGCGCTGTGGGCCGGCTGCCCGGTGCTCACGTTGCGCGGCGAGACGTTCGCGGGGCGCGTGGCGGAGAGTCTCCTGACCGCGGTGGGGCTGCCCGAGCTCGTGGCCGCGAACGTCGACGACTACGTCGCACGCGCCGTCGCGCTCGCGGGCAACCGCGACGAGCGCGCGCGCCTCGCCGCGCACCTCGCCGGTCCCGGCCGCGCAAGTCCGCTGTTCGACACCGCGGCCACGACCCGCGCGCTGGAGGCGGCGTACGAAACCATGGTTGCGCAGTACCGCCGCGGGGTGCGCGAATCGTTCAGGGTGGAGGAGTG
>JADLEZ010000357.1 GCA_020845855.1 Burkholderiales bacterium | reverse complement strand
GTCTGGGAGCGCTGGGTGGTGGCCGGCGCGACACCCGCCCGCGCCACGGTGCAGGCGGCGCTCGCGCACCCCGACTACAAGGTCGAGATCCAGGTCGTCGCGACCGCTCCCGCGTAACCCGCTGCGATGAGCGACGCCTCCACCCAGGCCCGCGTGGCCGCCAGCGCCCGGCGCGACGCCGGGATCGCGCCGTCCGCCGCGGCGACGCTGCCGGTCACCCGCGCGATGTTCGACGAACTCATGGTGCCGATCTACGCACCCGCGCCGTTCGTGCCGGTGCGCGGCGAAGGCTCGCGCGTGTGGGACCAGGGCGGCAAGATGTACATCGACTTCGCGGCAGGTGTCGCGGTGACCTCGCTCGGGCACTGCCACCCGGCGCTGGTGTGCGCGCTGACCGAGCAGGCGCACACGCTGTGGCACGTTTCGAACTGGTTCACCAACGAGCCCGCGCTGCGGCTCGCCCGCCGCCTCGTCGAGCACACCTTCGCCGAGCGCGTCTTCTTCTGCAATTCCGGGGCCGAGGCCAACGAGGCGGCGCTGAAGCTCGCCCGCCGCTACGCGCACGACCGCTTCGGGCCGCAGAAGATCCGCGTGATCTCGACGCTCAACTCCTTCCACGGGCGCACGCTGTTCACGGTCACCGCCGGTGGCCAGGCGAAGTACGCGAGCGGCTTCGGCCCCAACCCCGAAGGCATCACGCACATTCCGTACAACGACGTGGCCGCACTCGAGGCGCAGTTCGCGCAGGCCGGCGGCGAGATCTGCGCGGTCCTCCTCGAGCCCATGCAGGGCGAGGGTGGGATGACGCCGGGCACGCCGGCGTTCCTGCAGGCGGCACGCCGCCTGTGCACGGCGCACGGCGCGCTGCTCATCCTCGACGAGATCCAAAGCGGCATGGGCCGCACCGGGACGCTCTTCTCGTACATGCAAAAGGGCATCGTCCCGGACCTCCTGACGAGCGCCAAGGGGCTCGCCGGCGGCTTTCCGATCGGCGCGCTGCTGACGACCAACGACATCGCGAGCGTCTTCGGCGTCGGCGTGCACGGCACCACGTTCGGCGGCAATCCGCTCGCCTGCGCGGTCGGTGGCGCCGCCTTCGACGTCATCAACACCACCGAGGTGCTCGACGGCGTCAAGGCGCGGCACGCGCTCTTCATGGAAGGCCTGAAAGCCATCAACGCGCGCCGTCAGGTCTTCGCCGACCTCCGCGGCGAAGGTGTCTGGATCGGCTGCGAGCTGGCGACGCCGTGGAAGGGCAAGTCGATGGACGTCGTGCGCGCGGCGGGCGACGCGGGCCTCATGCTGCTCGTCGCCGGACCCGACGTGGTGCGCATCGCGCCGTCGCTCGTCATCTCGCTCGACGAGATCCTCGAAGGGCTCGCGCGCCTCGAGAAGGCGCTCGACCAGGCGCTGCAGTAGGGCTCGCTCGCGGACGGCGGCGCGCGACGATGTTCCACGTGCGGCCGATCATCCGCGACGACCTGCCCGCGATCTTCGCGCTCTCGGAGCGCACCGGGACGGGGCTCACCACGCTGCCCGCCGACCGGACCCGGCTGGCCGCGCGCATCGAGCGCTCGCTCGCCTCCTTTGCCGGAGAAGCGAAGCTCGCCGATGCGTGCTACGTCTTCGTCCTCGTGCAAGGCTCCGGCGGCGACCGCGATGCGGTGGTCGGCATCAGCGCCATCGAGGCGGCGGTGGGACTCGCCGAGCCCTGGTACAACTATCGCGTGGGCACGCTCGTCCACGCCTCGCGCCAACTCGATGTCTACACCACGGCGCCGACGCTCTTCCTCGGCAACGACCACACCGGCAACTCGGAGCTCTGCTCGCTCTTCCTCGACCAGGGGTACCGCCACGGGAAGAACGGCGCGCTCCTCGCCAAGTGCCGCCTGCTCTTCATCGCCGAGTTCGCCGATCGCTTCGCCGAGAAGGTCATCGCCGAACTGCGCGGTGCGCTCGACGCGGACGGCAGGAGCCCGTTCTGGGAGGGCCTCGGTCGCCATTTCTTCGCGATGGAATACTCGGCCGCCGACTACCTCACCGGCCTCGGCCAGAAATCGTTCATCGCCGAATTGATGCCCCGGCACCCGGTGTACGTCAACCTGCTGCCGCCTGCCGCCCGCGCGGCGATCGGCACGGTACACGCCGACACCGCGCCGGCGCGTGCGATGCTCGAGCAGGAGGGGTTCCGCTACGAAGGCTACGTCGACATCTTCGATGCCGGCCCCACGCTCGAGTGCTTCCGCGACAACATCCACGCGGTGCGGCAATCGCAGATACTGCCGGTGACGCTCGACGAAGACGATCCGGTCCCTGACAGCGTCACCGACGACATCGTGTGGCTGGTGTGCAATCGGCGCTTCGCCGACTTCCGGGCCGCGGTCGTCACCGCCCCGGCGCGTGCCGATCGCCTTTCGTTGCTGCCCTACGCGGCGGCCATGCTGCGCGTCGCCGAGGGCGACAGCGTGCGCGCGGTGCCGCTCGCGCCGCGCGACCGATGAACGGGTTGGGAACCGCAGCAGCAGACACCCGCGCGCGCGCCCGGCGGCGCGGCGTTGCGCTGTCGTGACCGGATCGGCGCCAGCCGGTGCCGTCACCGTCAACTTCGACGGCATTCCCGGCCCCACGCACAATTACGCGGGACTCGCCCGCGGCAATCTCGCGGCGACGCGCAACGCAACGCGCGTGGCGCATCCGCGCGATGCCGCGCTGCAGGGACTCGCCAAGATGCGCGCGCTCGCCGCCCGCGGCTATCCGCAGGCGGTGCTGCCGCCGCACGAGCGCCCGGCCGTCGCCGCCTTGCGCGCGCTGGGCTTCGCCGGCGACGAGCCGACCGTGCTGCGCACTGCTGCGCGCGATGCCCCGTCGATCCTCGCCGCCTGCGCCTCGGCAGCGGCGATGTGGGTCGCCAATGCCGCCACCGTGAGCGCTTCATCCGCGACCGCCGACCGTCGCGTGCATTTCACGCCAGCCAATCTCGCGACGCAGTTCCACCGCGCGCTCGAAGCGCCGACGACCACGCGGATCCTCCGGGCGATCTTCGCCGACCCCGCGCGCTTCACGGTGCACGATCCGCTCCCCGCGTCACCGCAGATCGGCGACGAGGGTGCCGCCAATCACACCCGCCTCGTCGCCGCCGACGGCGGCGACATCGACCTCTTCGTGTACGGACGCCGCGCCTACGGCGCCGGCCCCGTCCCGCAGCGCTTTCCGGCACGGCAGACGCTCGAGGCGGCGCAGGCGGTCGCCCGCCGCCACGGCCTCGATCCGCGGCGAACGCTGTTCGTGCAGCAGGATCCGGCAGCCATCGACGCCGGCGTCTTCCACAACGACGTGATCGCGGTCGGCGAGGGCCAGCTGCTCTTCTGCCACGAAAGGGCGTGGGTCGATGGCGCACGCGCAATTGCCGATCTCGCGCACCGCCTGCAAGGCGCACTGGCGACGATCGTCGTGCGCGAGAACGAGGTGACGCTCGCCGACGCCGTCGCAACCTACCTCTTCAACAGCCAGCTCCTGCCGCGCGCCGCAGGCGGCATGCTGCTCGTCGCGCCGGCGGAATGCCGCGCGCACGTGCGAGTCTCGCGGTACCTCGATCGCCTGGTGGCGAGCGGCGCTCCGATCGGCGAGGTCGTGACCTTCGACCTGCGCCAGAGCATGCGTAACGGCGGCGGGCCCGCCTGTCTGCGCTTGCGCGTCCCGTTGACGGACATCGAGCGCGCCGCGATCCGCGCCAACGTCTTCCTCGACGAGACTCTCGCTGCCGCGCTCGAAGCCTGGATCCGCCGCCACTACCGCGAGCGCCTCGGGCCCGCCGACCTCGCCGACCCCGCGCTCCTCGACGAATCGCGGCGCGCACTCGACGAGTTGACGCAAATCCTGCGCCTGCCAGCGATCTACCCGTTCCAGCAGGCGTGAGCGTGGCTCGGTGCGCTCATGGCGCGGCCTCGTTGCCGAGCAGATTGACGGCCTCTCCCGGGATCGGCGTGTAGCTGCTGCCGCCGCGCGCGAGAATCTTCTGCGTCCCACCATGCGCGACGATCAGCGCCTGTTGATCACGCTTCGCGTCGGCATCGGTGCGCTCCGGATCGCAGATGGCGCGCAATGTTCGATCGAATT